>JAJFLR010000026.1 GCA_021772565.1 Opitutales bacterium
TTACCAGAAAACTTCTAGTTTACCAGCAGCAATACCTACATGCACTTCAACTTGATGAGTCTATCTTTACAACTCCGCCATGATTACGGTTATAATAAATAAGAAAAAACGAATAAAAATACTAAGGAATGTGTGTTATAAGTTGTACAATGTACGTATTATGGCAACACTAATATTTATATAAATTTTTAAATTTTTGTCGATAGCGATATCAAATATCCATATCAATATCAATATCGGTATCGGTATCGGTATCGGTATCGAAGAATTCCCGATGTGATATCGAAAATCGAAAAGCGAAAAGCGATACCGATACCGATAACCACACAGCATCAAAATCCGTGTCGTTAATAAGCACTGCCAAATCGCCGCGCACTCAAAAGAAATCTTCACTCTATAAAAGCGGTTTGCTACAGTATATCCTGCTTTATCCTGATGTAAAATTATATTGGAGCAGGTTATTTTGTATCGCTTTAGTTCACTCCAGACTCCGTCGATTTGCGGTGCTGATTCAATTGTACAGGCAGCGTGAATATATGGTTTTGGTATCGTAATATCCATTGATTGATTTTGTGTATTTTCTATAACAATGAGACGCATCATGCCAACTGTTTGGGCAAAGCTTTCAGCCTCCGGAACATTTGTGATCTTAAGATCAGGTAAACTATACGGCCCGGTAAGTAATGCACCTATTCCACTAATCTCTCCAACAAATGAAAGTTTTCCTGTACTTTCGTCATAAAATATATCTTGAGTTTTAAACGATCCTGCACTTGTGGTAATAGTTTCTACCAATGTGCCATCTGCTTTATACAAATAATTTTGATTACTAGCTGTTGAAACAAAAAATCCTAAATCGCCGTTAGCATCCAGAACCGAACCAAACCCGCTAGCGGCTTGCCTGTTAGGTATAGAGATTGAAACAGCCAGCGTGTATTTTGAACCATCATTTGTTCGAAGCACATTAAAACTATATAAATTGCCGCCACTGTTTTTTAAATACGGAATGCAAATCGCACCGGCATCATCAGTAAACGCATTGCCGACACCTTTTATATCGTTTCCTAGACTAAAATTTGACATTGTGAAACCTGTTGCATTAGTAATCACATTCAGACCACCACCACTATTCAATTCGACAGAACTACTCGCATCAAAAGCGCCTGTATCCTTTATAGCACCTGAATTTAAATACTGATCATCAACAGCAACACTTCCGGCTTCTACAACATACGTCGCATTTACAGCATTGACAAACGCCGTCCCATTAAAGCCGTGGCCGCCTTCAACTATCGATGGCAAAAACACAATACTATCACCCACCTCGGTAACGGAATGTAACGGAGCTGAAGCCAGAGCAAATAATGCTGCTGAAGCTAACACAATCCTGGATTTCTTTAGCATCATATCAAGAAGGCACTTGTTATATATAAATATTTCGGAAATTTATTTTTAAATAAACTAATTTTGAAGCAATAAAAAATCAGGCAAACATTAATTTACCTTTAGGTTGAGGAATTTTTCTCCCAAGTTTTTTCGCAGTTTCAAGCCAGTCTTCTATAATTTTCTCAGCGTTCTTAACGGCCTCAACATAAGTTTGACCATCGGCCATACACCCGGGGAGCTCGGGCACCTCAGCAATAAATGATAAATCATCTTCACTCCAATAAATTATAATTTCATATTTGGATTTCATAAGTCGCTCATGAGTTTATGTTTTAATATAAGATTTCTAACTTGCTTTACTTGATACGATTTAGCTTTGGAGCCTTTTGGCTGAATATTTAATATTTCGGGAATTCCGGATTTTGTAAATATAAAATGATCGCCTTTAATTCTTAAATCAAATGATAATTTTTTCAAGACATTACAGAGTTCGTTAAAGTTAATATTACTGTCTGAAGTGCCTGGAACAACTTTTTCAATAATTTTATCTACTCTTCCATTTTAAAATTTATGGGTGTTAATAAATAATTAGCTGCAACTACCTATCACAAAGATGTAGTTAAGAATTCTTAACCATGAATATTAAAGTAAGCCACAGATGAAACACAGATTGAACACAGATTTTTTAGGTGATCTGCCTGCGTTGTTAAACTATGGCTAGATGGGTGCAAATAAAAGTGCGGGGACAAATAAAAAAAGTTGAGAAAAAGCTGTACTTTTGAGACTGATTCTCAATTAGTATAGGGATGAATAAAAATAAAATAAACCTAAATAAAAAAGAGAGTAAATTAATTGAAAAGCTACGTAAGCATCCAGAGTTACTGGAGCGATTCGAAGCGATTATGGAACTGGCAGGTGAAGATACAGATGAAAGGGTTAAGACGGCAGATCAGGTTGAGTCACTATTAATTGAAGAGATCAGAAAGCTTGGGAATCAGACACTGTGCTGTTGGGCAGAAAATGCCGAGGAAAAAGTGGCACAGGAAGTAATGAAGGAACACACAGGAATAAAACAGCGTGAAAAAAAAACTAAAGTGGTGGACAACATACGGAGAGATAGTAGTGATGGAACGCATATGGCGAAGTAAAAGCAAAAGTTACCTGCGCGTATTAACAAAAAGTATAGGAGTCGAAACGCGAAATTGTTCAACACCGCTGCAGCGAGTAATGAGTGATTTTGGCTATGAACATTCATTTCAAAAGTCGGTTGTGCGATTAAAGGAACATTACGGGATTGAACTGAGTGCAAGCACCCTGGCAGGCATAACCCTAAAACATGCAAAGCAAATAAGGAAAACGCAAAAACAAAGAATATCACATCACCGGGCATTGCCGTCCAAAGGCAAAGACTGTCTGATCGCCGAAGTCGATGGAACGATGATTCGAGTGGTGCAAACTAATCCCAAAGCAAAGGATTGTCGTCGCAGCCGAAAAGTTGAATACAAAGAAGCCCGTTTAAGTGCGGTGCAGGCTAAAGAAAGTGTGGAGACATTTTATCAAGCCGGATTTGAAAATGTCGATGTGATAGGACAACAATGGGCTTATACTGCAAAACTTGCAGGCAGAGGGTTAAATACAAAAATGCATATTGTCGGTGACGGGGCATCATGGATACTGCGGCAATCTAAAGAAGTCTTTGGCAAAGACAGTGAATACTTAATAGATTTTTATCACTTGTGCGAATATCTTCATGAAGCATCCCAGAAGTGTTCAAGCAATCCGAAACGTTGGATGAAGACCCAAAAGAAACGACTTAAGACAGGCCACTATCGAAAAGTGATTAAAGAGTTGGAAGCGAGCCTTGAACCTGAAAAGATAAAAGAAGCACCTGTGCGAAAAGCATACCGTTACATGACAAATCGAACTGAAAGCCTGAGCTACGATAAAGCAATAGCACAAGACTTACCGATTGGATCAGGATTAATAGAAAGTGGACATAAACATGTATTACAAGCCAGATTAAAAATCCCGGGTGCATCATGGAATATAGATAATGCCAATGCAATGGCTGCTGCCAG
>JAJFLR010000027.1 GCA_021772565.1 Opitutales bacterium
TGGAGGGGACGACGTTAACCGATGTAGAAAGTGGAAGTGATCGCATAAGTAAATTGATGGAAAAGATAGCCGGACAATTAGAAGCGAAAGGATATCCCTTGCTCGCTACAATTAAAGATAAATATGGCAAATCTAATGAATAGTTCTGCTTAAAAATTTTAATTTGTGTAATGATATTTATAATTAGATATATTTCGATTACTTGTCTAACTGCTAATTTGCTTTTTGGCCAAATAACTGATGAGTCATTAATTCATAACTCAAAACAGGAAACTGAAAAACTGTTGGCGATTCAAGTGGCTGCTAAACGTATGTTAGACTACATGGACCAATTTTCTGATCCGGGAGAAAAAGATCGGGTACTTATAGTTGAAAAACTGATATCTGAAATGAGTGCTGATATAGTGGCGCATAAAAATCCTGAGATAAGTAAAAAACTATGCCACGATTTAGTTAGAAATATTAGGCAGGAAACATTTAATAATAAATTAATAGAAGAAGTAGTTGAACTTCAGGAGCATTCTCCTCTGCAAATTAAAAAGTCTGATGTCTTGTCCAAAATGGGTAATGACTGGAAATTGCGATTGAGTAAATCTATGGACTCTTTTTTAGATAATCAGTTAGATGAATTATTTAAGGCTGCTCGATATCGCATAATTATTCTGCAGCGCGAGGAGATAGAAAATTCTATTCCTTATCCTACGTTTGCAGAACTGGATGAGAAATTATCTTCACTAAGTATCAACAGTGATTCTGATCTGACATTAAAGGAATTTAAAAAATTACTAAATTGGCTTAAGAGTTTTACTGATGACATTAACTTCGTTGTCGTAGACGAAGTGATGTTTTTTATAGAATTTTCTTCTACAAATAGATTACATGAAATTAGGAATCAATATGATCGTCAGTTAAGTGCTTTAGAAAGCATCACTGATTTGAGTAATATTCCTGCGAAGTTAATAACGCATGCTAAAATTGAAGATTTAATAACAGATCAGTTAAACTTTTATATCACGGCAGAGCAGGATAAGAGGAAACAAAGCGATCCACTCACGGCTAAAATTCCTGTCTACCCGATTTTTAGTATATTAAGTAACAGAGTAGAAGATATTGCGGTTCAGCTGGAGGCACAAAAACTCAATGCATTTATTACTAATACTTTAGAGCTAGCTATAGATAAATCTGAAATATATGAAAAAATATCAAAAAATCCGTCAAAGTATGCTTCTTACGACAAGGGTCTAAAAAGATTGATATACAGTTTTTACAAGCCACTAGTTGAGGGTATTGCCGATAAGTATGTTAGCTTAATGAAGGCTGAGATTGATTATCAACCTTATGTTTTAAATTTATTAACCAAAAAGAAAGCGATTAAGAATACATTGAAACAACGAATTGCAGAAGAACTATCTTTAAATTTGAATGATGTTAGAACTGAAATTGCTGATCAACAACTATTGAAATATTATCCCGATTACAATAAACCTTTAGACTATAAATCCATCGAACTTTTTTATCATATTGGGAAATACCATAACCCAAATTTAAAATTAAAAGATGTTGAAAGAATCAAGAAGCCAATTGATGAATTATACAATCGTAAGGATATGCTTGAGGAGGCAAAAACAAAATTAGTTTCAAAGATGAATGTTAATTTAAAGAACGGATTTAAATCGTTGGCTTATCAATTGAGGTCTGTTGATAAATATGAATCAAAAAGATTTGATGAATTAAAAACTGATGTAAAATCAGAAATTTCATCTATTGAAATATACGATAAGTGGGAAGATTCAATTTATATAAGATGGATGAAAAGAGCTGAAAAAACGAGTTCTCCCTATGCAAGATTATTTAGAGCAACTGAAAATAAAATAGATTATTCCATACGACAACTTTATGATTCGATTGAGCTGGATTATATCAATCCATTTCTCAAATGGCGTTGGGATGATTCCAAACGAAACCGCAAAGTGAGTGAAAAACTGGATGAGGTTGATGAAAAGAAAAAATTAGTCTATTAATTTTATTCTCTGTTAAAACCTAAATCCAAGTATTTTCCAGTAGTTGAGAAAGCCATATAGAATAATCGATACAATAATCAAATACGCATAATAAGATTTATTTGATTTATTAATCGATGGTCTTCTTTTAGTGTTAGGTTTACTTTTTACTGCTTTCTTCTTCGTCATTTTTTTAAATTTATCTTCTTTTAACTCTTCCATAAGTTTTTCTATATGTTCTAGTATTAAGAACTTAACAGGTGTTAGACAGAGACCTAGAAAAAACAGGAAAACAAATGATATAATTGGTATGGAAAGTAGAAGTTTAAATGAAATTGGCACTACTTGAACAAGTTTATAAATGCCATTGGATACCAGGTATACTGTTCCATAAAAGAAAAATACATGACAACCGGTTAGCATAGTTGCGAGAAAATGTGCAAACCTGGCTTTAGGGGGTCTGCATTTTAGTTTTTTTCTTAAATCGGGTCTAATATAAAAACTGACTAAGTGAATGAAAGTGATAGTGAAAATTGCATAGAGTAAAATTAGAATTATCTGATGAAATCTGGCTGATCGTAAAAAATTAACCTTTTCATAGGACTCTACTCCATCTTGATAAAACCCCGTTATTTCCCCATCCTGGTTTTTTATAAAAGCATATACTGTATCACTATTATCCGACTTAAATTTATTATCTCCAATGTGTCGTAATCGATCTTTCCCGGATAGTAAAACATTGCTGTTTTGATCATCTGCAATTTTAAGCTCCCAGCCTTGTGCACCAGTCAGTACGCAAATCTTACCTAATGAATCTCGAGGATACCATGTGTGACGATAGTTGCCACTGAATATAGATAGATCCACAGGAACTGTGCTATCGTTGATTTTTATTTTTAAAGCTGAATATTTAGGGAAAAACTCATCAAGGAATTCAGATATGAATTCATTGTACAATCGATATTCAGAATTATTATAAATGAACAACCCGATATTAGTCTCAGGTAAAATATAAAAACCGCTTCTATGACCCGGCATATGGCCACTGTGCCATAATATTTTTTGACCATTTTCCCAGCGTTCCCAAAATCCATGAGAGACACCTGCAGGCATGTTCTCCAATGAATTTGTTCGTCGAAATAAATCCAGATAATCTATGTCATCCCACAATTTTTGTAACTCTGATTTTTTGTCTAGATATTTACCCCGATTCAAATGAACTTTTAGAAATTTATTCATATCTTCGCCTGAAGTTATCAATGACGACGCAGGGTATGTTGCCCAGTGGTATAAGGGTAAACTTCTAAAATCACCAAAAATATAATTATAACCTGTGGCCACATCAGTCAGTCCATTTTTATCAGGTATAAATGTAGAGCGAGACATTCCCAGAGGTTTGAACATTTGGTTTTCGGAAGCCTGATAATATGATTCACCGCTCAATTTTTCGATGATATAGCCTAGTAGTGTGATGTGGAAATTTGAATAGATTATGCCAGGTAAATCTTCGTCTACCGGCTCAGGCATATTTTTTATTAAATAATCTCTCAACCACTTAAGGTCGTTTGGGTCACTATAGGCTTGCCCAACAAATCTATCCCCAAAACCTGCAGTGTGATTTAATAATGACAGGTATGTGATTTTTTTATCTTTGGGATAACGTTTTAAAATCTGGGGTTCAACAAGTTCGCGAATATCCGAAGTCAGTTCAAATTTATCAAAGCTATATTGCATGATTGCCATCGTAGCCGTAATAATTTTTGAGATAGATCCAACGCGCAAGAGCGTTTTGCCAGGATCCATTTTGACACGATACTTTAGATTTGAGCTGCCATATCCTTTTGAAACTAATGTTTCCTTTCCATTAGTAATAACAACAACAATTCCGGGAATATGCTTTGTTGCCATTTTTAATGTGGCAAATTGATCAACAAATTTTTCAAGATTTTCTTTGTTCAGAGCAGGCGTTGCCACATCATTTAAATCTTCAGCAAATGAAGCCTGAGAAAAACTGCAGACCATTATTATTGAAATTATGATAATTCGAATTTTGTGAGTTAACATAACAACTTTGAAATTTTATTCTTAAATATCATGTCTACTTTTCTTATTCATGAAATAGAATTTCATCTAGATTAGTAATCTATTTTTACCCTAAGATTGCTTTAAAATATAAATTCTAATTCAGCCAATCGATTTTTGATCTCTTCAATAATTTCTTTTTCCTCACTTTCATCCTTTGCTGCAAATGTGACAGAAAATCTGACAAATGATCCGGCATCATCCCAAGGCACTGTACTGATTAGTTTTTCCTTTATAAGCCATTGACTGCATTCTTCGGCATTGCTGAATTTTATTTCTGCTCCCTCCATCTTCACCGACTTAGGGGCTTTTGTGTATAAGAAAAAACTTCCCTGCGGTTTACTGGCTTTAAAGCCGATCGAGTTGAGAACCTCGATAAGCATGTCCATTCGGCGAGAATATTTAGTAGCAATTTTTTCGGTAATTGTGGGTGTGCGCAGTGCCAGAGCAGCAGCATTCTGGATAGCTAAAAATTGGCCGCTATCTGTATTATCCTTAAGATCCCCATAGGCTTTTACTAGTAACGGATTGCCACAAACCCAGCCAATACGCCAACCGGTCATATTGAAACTTTTTGATAATGAATGAAGTTCAAGCGCTACATCTTTACCGCCGGGAATACTCAAAATCGATAACGGTTTACCCGAATAAATTAAAGCGGCATATGCGGCGTCATGGATAACTATAATATTGTGTGCTTTGGCAAATTTAATAACCGTCTCAAAAAATTCTACAGTGGCAACAGCCCCGGTCGGATTATTTGGATAGTTGAGCACTAAAACCTTTGCCCTTTTAATAATATCTTCTGGAATCGAATCCATATCCGGCAAAAAGTTATTTTTACTGGTAAGCTTTAAGTTAAAAACTTCACCGCCGTAATACTTTGAGTGCACCCCAAAAACTCCATACCCCGGCACCGTCATCAAAACAACATCATCCGGATTGATAAAGCATGCCGGTAAAATTGACAATGCGGCTTTACTGCCAATTGAGTGAATAATTTCAGTTTGCGGATTGAGAGAGACACCGAATAAATTTTGCATATATTCTGCTGCAGCAGTTTTAAACTCGATTCCACCATTATCGGAATAACCTCTATTTTCTTTCTTGGTGGATTCCTCATTCAACCTTTCTACAATCTCAGGAAATGCCATCTCATCCGGCTCTCCGACACCCATATCGATTAACTCAAGATCGGGGTTGTTTTTTTTAGCCTCAGCCTTGGCGCGCTTAATTTTTTCAAATTTATAAATTGCAGTAGATTTACCGTATTGATCTCCACCAATACGTTCGGCAAATAAACTCTGAATGTAAGAATCACTCATAATCATTAATATTCGGTTGTTTAAGAAAATTGAATTTTTAAAACGGAAGACCTAAAACAAGATAAATTCAAAATCAATTAATAAATAGGTAAAACGCACTGACACTGAGTTTTGTAATTATCATCGCGAGGTATGAAATGATAGGGCTCACTATTCACCATTCACCTTTCACTATACTTAATTCTTCATCCTGATCATGCTCATAATCTTGATCCTAATTCTCGGCTATCTGCTATTAGCCATTATCGAAGGTAATTCCATCACTGTAATTAGTATGATTGATGTCACTGCGTTTGGTACTCGTTTTACTTATTGAGGTGTCGCTTTGCTCGGTAGTAATTTGTAATTGTTATTCTCGCTTTGCTCGTTGAGGTGTCGCTTTGCTTGGTAGTAATTTGTAATTGTTATTCTCGCTTTGCTCGTTGAGGTGTCGCTTTGCTTGGTAGTAATTTGTAATTGTTATTCTCGCTTTGCTCGTTGAGGTGTCGCTTCGCTCGGTAGTAATTAAATTTTTCTCGACCTTATAAATTAAACTTATTCTAATCGAAAAACCATTAGCCCACATGGCTGATAAACGACAGTCCAATCGCAATTTTATAATCATTAATTCTACTAATGACCAAGGGCGGCAGCGTGTGAATGGTGAATGAGGAATGGTGAATGGAGAATTGAAAATACGGCTATCTGCTATTGGCCATCGGCTATTACCGCAGGTAAGATTTCTACAAATAAGCCCACAGAATAATTCAACATTGTCATCGCGAGGTCCGATTAAAAATCGGGACGTGGGCGATCCATGACTTTTAAATATTTAAGGGTCTACAGAAGAATCAGTGGGTAAATTAAGAAAATAGACGTCCCATACAGGCAAGAAAATGTCAATAAAAATAACGGCATAAACTCGCTTTGCTCAACCCTGCAAGCAGGGCACTTTATACGATATTTTTCCTGAAAT
>JAJFLR010000028.1 GCA_021772565.1 Opitutales bacterium
TTTCCAGTTATATTATAATGCTTCATAATTTTTCGGTATTGTTGATGAGATATCATCCCTTAACTCTGATTGCCTTCCGCCAAAAAGCTCCAGGCTTTTTGACAAAACAATGGTAGGGATTTTTAATTGTCGTTAATAGGGAGTTCTAATTGTCGCTAGCCACCACTACCAGGAGCTAACATAGAATTGGGATTGAACATACGATTTTAAAATCACAGCAGTATAACAGTTATTTTTGAATATAGCGATTGCCATAAATCTTTTCATTTATAAAAAAATAATCATGGATCACCGCGTACAGCCGTCGTAGCCAAAGGCTACTATGGCGCAGTCGGCTCATTTCATTCCTCGTGATGACAAATTGGTTGTCATTGCGAGCCCTGTGAATACAGGGCGCGGCAATCTATCTAACTTACATTTCTCAATTACTGCATAAAATTTTCGGATAACACATTTTCATTTAAATACGAAAATATTTATGGCAATCGCTATAACAATCGTAAGAAAAAAATTTGTTATTCACTGTTATGATACTTAAGTCTACAGGATAAAAGTAAATTTGAAGCCGCAAGTTTTCATTACCAAATACATTTATAATTAGGGTGAAAAAAGGGGGGGCAAACGCAAAATATAAATATTTACCTGAAATTAAATTGCTGATTCAATTTTAGTGTCACTTCGTTTGTGTTTAACTAAATGTATTACTATTATTAACTATTACGTTAGTATTTAAATTTTGCGTTTGACCCCAACAATTCCCACTAACTGTCGCCATACATTTCACTTATTAAGCGACGGAGAGATGAGGCATGGGATGAAGAGAGCCGATCTATTTTTTTTACCAAACGTGATTTACTGATCGTCCTTATTTGGTCTACGGCTATTTCAGCAGCCTTGTCGATACATGTGATTTGTATACGAGAACGCCATTGTTGATGAATGCTTGTAGTGAGTGGACAAACTACAACGGTTTCAAGATAAGTATTCATTTCATCCATGCTGACAATCACAACTGGCCGAGTTTTATTAATCTCACTACCTCGAGTTGGGTTGAGATCAGCCAAATATATGTCATAACGTTTACAAATTTTCAAGGCCATCGGCAGTTATCTCTTCCCATTCAGACCAGTTTTCTTTTTCTGCTTTCATATCGGCGAATGTCTGTTTCCAGGAAAGCTTTGCATCTTTTTTTAATGGTCTAAGCACAATCCGATCCTCTCGGCTTTCTAGTAGTAAACTTTCACGAATACCGTATTTATTCAGTAAATCGCGGTTTAAACGTATTCCTAAAGAGTTTCCAATACGTGCCAATTTCACTTCTACAGATTTCATAGTAATTACGGTAATTACTATTGGTGAGATGTCAACCATTTGTTTATAGTGATTGCCATAACTGTTTTCGTATCAAAATGATAATATATTGTCTGAAAGATGTATGCAATAATTGAGCAATTTATTCAGCAAACTAAATTTTGTTTTGAATATTTATATTTTGCGTTTGACTCCTTTTTGTCTTCTTTGAGCCTTCACTAGCTATCTTCTTTCTGAGTGAAGATCCCAGAAATGCATCTATTATTTCATCATTCATTTAATTGATAAAAGGTTACTAAAATATATTACTCAACTTTTTGTAATTTTGTATTTTAAAGTTCTTATAATAACATCAGAGGAAATAGCATGATAAATAGTAAGGAAGAGATTGGAACCAACATACAATACAAAAACAATTTGTTTTCCAAATTAGGAAACTTGATCATCAATATACTAAGGCATGTCATCATTAGAGATAAATCGACAATCCAACTGTTCTGTAGAAAAGAGATCATATCAATTGCCAATTGGCTGATTAATAGAATTTGTAAATGATTCAGTGTAAACGTTTCTTCGTAACCCGGTACTACAAAGTTTAATACAAAAATAATAATGGCTAACATCAAATAGACTGCCATCCAATAAGTATAAATTTTGTATACCCTACTTCCAAAATTCTGAAAAAATTTAGAATTATTAATCAGATTTTTTTCAGTAAAAATTGGTAAAACTAATATGCTAAATATTAAAATTAAAAATGTGTTTAAAACCTTAGATTTCAGTGCTTTATGTTGTGTCCAAATATGAACTAAGTTAGTAACGTAACTTAAAATACATAATGATGAGAATATGAAAGTTAAGATGAATAGAAGCAAAAGATTACTCACTAAAAAATACGATGTTACTAAAAGCAGACCAGATATTGATGAGACTCTGAGTATTACTTTATTTTGCATAAGGGATAATTAAATATTACAGTAGTTATATCATACACAAATTAAATTCACTTAAATTATAGAAATAATTTTTCAGCGTCAATCCCACCACCAATTTAAAAAGTCCGAAGGCAATAAGATCATTAAAAGCAAAGATATTAAAAAGCTTAAATTATATATACTGATTAAAACTGAATAACTTTTAAGAATTTTCAAAACCAGTGATAATAAGATTAAAAAAGGTACTAGAAAAGTTGATAACATAAACAATATATACCAGTACATAGTAGTTATTTTAGCATGAACATTTAATAGCTGAGAAAACCCGGCATTGCCAATTACTTTTGGCGATCCATCAATCGAATAGTTCATATGAACCACAAGAGAAAATATTAATAAGATATTTATAAGAGTTGGTAATATGGAAATTAAAAAATTACGGCGTGAACAACCCAAATCTTTCCGCGCATTGTATAGTACTAACAAAGAAGCAATTAAGCTTGGACCATTCCAAATAAACAAAATATATAATGCTACTAACATAATATTATTATAGAGCACTATAGTATTAAATTCTATTTGTCCAATTATCCAGAACCATCATCTTTTGCTATATCGGTAATAAGCCCTGCTTCATCTAATTTCTTATTAAAATAGTTTTCAGATTCGACAACTTTGCTACTCTCAATTTTTATCTGGATGTAACTTTCATCTGGTAGTATAATAATGTAAAATTGAGCAGCTTTGCTAAAATTTTTTTCATTGATAAAATCCTTTGTTGGCTCAAAGAATTCTTTGAGATTGTAATGATAGTCCAATCAACTCTTCTTTCTTGACTCCCTCTTTCAGGTAAAGTGTAGGATGATTATTGATATTAGTAACTGCAATAGCAGCATTTGATTCATAATTTTTTTCTACTTTACAAGCCACTAAAATAAATAATGCAACTTGGTTAGAAGGATTTTCATTTTGTAAGTTGAATGTTAATGTTACTAATACAGAAAAGTAATGCAGTTTGAATTTGGGTATATTATCAGGTTAGTTACCTATATCTTCATCTCTGATTACTTTTGTTAATGCTGAGGCGATTAAGCCGGAAGGAACCGCTACAATTCCAATGCCGATAATCATTACACCTGACGCAAATAATTTTCCCCCAGCGGTCAAAGGAAATGTATCACCATAACCGACTGTGGTCAATGTTACTACAGACCACCACAAAGAATGTAACACAGATTTGAATATCTCAGGTTGAGTCTCAAATTCGCAGTAATAGATTCCAACTGATGAAATATATAAAAAGACAATTGTTGCTATAAAAAATAGAATCATCTCTTCTTTAATACTAATAAACGCTAACCTAAAGCGTTCCATAGCTTTTCCATAACGTAATATCTTAAATATTCTGAAAATCCTAAATAATCTTATAATTCGAATTGATCTCAAATCTATACCACTCGCTATGTAAAACGGTAGGATAGCCAACACGTCGACAAGACCATAGAAACTAAAAACAAACCTAATTTTCTTATCAGTTATGACTATACGTAAAATATACTCAATGGTAAATAAAACTACAGTCACATTTTCAATAATATTTAGTATTGCAACTGTTGATTTACTTAGGTCAGGAATCGTTTCGAGAGTAAATGAAATAAGGGAAATAATAATCAATGCTTGGATGAAGAGATCAAATATTCTTCCCATCTGAGTATCATTTCTTTCAACTATTTTTTTTACACTCATTAGTTTCGTGGATCTAGTGTGTTTCGTAGTTACAAATTATATTAATTATTCATTTGCAAACCTCGATCTGACTCGAAGGCGCATAAGTCACTTTTTAGTTAATTTTTTATGATTATCTAAAAAGTCCATAAGAATCTTGATGTCTGAAAGACAAAAAAAAGTGTCAAACGTAAAATATAAATATTATGAATAATATATAGGATGTTTAAATCGATTAGATTTTCCAATTATTAATCAGTAAGGGAAACGGGATAATTTATTTTGTTTTCTTATTAATAATAACTGTCAGTCAATACGATAAATATTGTCTAATATTTTTGAGCTTAATCACTTTTTGCATTCCTTTAAAAATTTATAGGTTCATCATCTGCATTAGTCACACCTTTACTTGCCATTGATATTACCTGATCAACCAATGAAATACTTTTTTGTTTTCCTGCGAGTTGTCTTGCCGCCGCATTATCAAGATCAATCTGGATCCCACTATTTCCAGCAAGGACCATTCCATCAACTAAATCAGTTAAATTACCGCCTGCCATATAATGGGTCTCTAATAATTGAGCATTCAAACTAAGTGAACTTATCTGGGCCTTCTTTAGACATTTAATGATCAACCTAACAGGAGAATTACGAAAGAGCATCATTATTCTTTCAAGAAAAGAGATGTGATAGCACACTATAATTTTATCTTTTTCTTGGCTAGTTTCTCCTGATTGAATAGATCCTAAATCTGAATTAAATTCATCAACAATAGATTTAGCCTCAGATAAACTGCAATTAAGTTCCTTACGTATTGCAGCAATTGCAGCAATTTTATTTCCACTCAATATATGTTGTGTTGCTTCCTCTGATATTTGTTTGTTCATCAAAAATTAATGTAAGATATAAAATAAATTCATTCCAATAATCAATACAATCAAAATAGTAGTGTTGAAATATTTGTCGTATCAACTTGTTATGTCCCTCAGTAATTTCATCTAGCCAATCAACTTATAATATTCTTCCTTAATATCTTCATCAACTTCAACACCGGCATTACCACCATACAACCTATTATCTTGATCCTTGCGTGGTCCTGAAATCCAAAACTCTTCTCAAATTAAATTAGCTTTAAAAATAAGCAGTGGAGCTGCAATTACGAAAAGTGGAATATAAAGTATCATAAGCCAATAGTTCATAAAAAATTCAACTGCCTGAATGTATGGAAAAATTTTCATACGATTATAATATTATTTAGGCTAAAGTGGAAAATTTAAATTTGGTTGTCAATCATTGCGATTGATATTGTCCCTGTTTATATTTTGCGTTTGAACCTTTTATATTTCTCTTAATTTGGAACGTTACTGCCAAATATCCTGCCTTTTAACTTTATCATGAAATGTTGTAGAAAAGGCTTTCATCTTCGCTTTCAGAAGTCTTTTACGCCCTTCTGGTGTACGTGTATAAATAAGTTCTGAAAGACTAACATTTTTACACCAAGACTTATAAAAGATCATTGCATACTCTTTTTTGACGGCAAACCTCATAGGTAAAGCATGGTAATCATCTCTCATTGCACCTAAAAATTTTCCTTCGCGAAGAATCATATATCTTGGGTTTTTGATTGGTGCCAAAATCTCAGTCAAACAATCGGCAAATAGTGAAGACTCATAAAAAGTAGAACCTGATAATGAAAGATAGTATGTACCATCAACATGTTTTGTGACATTAACTTTCATTTGTCGAATAGAGGTATCAATAAATCCTGCCTGACATAATGCTTCCGCCAAGGATTGGCCAATTTGTTTTAAAGCACCATCAATAGGTAAATATAGAAAAAGTATTTTAATTACAGATAATGTTTTTGGTAGTGTGTAAATAAGAGCACCAATAATTGCTGCCAAAAAATATAACAATAATTGCGAACCTGATTGAGGCTCTAAATAAAAAACTGACGCTACTACAGCAATAAAAATTCCAGTAATTTGCACTAACAAATAACTAAGAGAATGCTTCAAAATGAAACCACGGAGTTTGGGTGTTTTATTAGTTTTAACAGATGGAATAACTCGAGCTGTTTCATCAAGAGTCAATGCACTATTCCATCTTTCGCTAATAGTCTGTAACTTGTGAAATCGATGTGACATTTGCCTGTTATTACTAGTGATTGGAGCTATTTCACTGAGAGCGTTATAAGATGGGTTTACATTGGTATTCATTCGATCAAAACCACTCTCAATGGTTAATTCTTTCTCAGATAGTCCGACAAAAGTTTCAAAGCGTTTTTTTAAGTTATTATAATCACTCCAACCGGTAAATGATTTAGTATTTATTGCAACAAGGTGCCAAATCGAACTTGTCTTTTTTAAATCATTTTTGTTGATTCTTATTGCGCGACCACGCATTTGATTGGTCAACATAAATGAACCTACAGTACTAGCAAGAACCAGTGAATTAATTGCAGGTGCGTCCCAACCTTCACCTAATAATGAACGAGTACCAATAATTACTTTTATATCACCATTCACCAACAAAGCAGTAAAGGCATTTGTTAGTTGGTTTAGAGGACCTGTTACTATTAGATACTCCTTGTTAGTTTGTAAAGGCTCAAACTTAATTTTAATTTTATCAACATGATTAAGTAATATTTGCAGCTTGTTAGCGGGAATTATGCTTAACCGTCCAGTGAGTAAGCTTACCTGATCAGAAATAGGAGATGAAAATGCTATGGACTTAAATAGAGGCCATGCTCCTAAATTAATATTTCCAGTGTCTAATCCGGATGTCAGTGACTCATCTCGAATATAATCTGTTAAAAACACTTGACGTAGACTCTCACCTCTATGTTCGTATTCGAGCTTGTGAATAGTGTTGCAAGCTTCAACTTTGGAAGAGCTTAGAGAAAGAGATCTTTCTATTCTCCTTGATCTCTCTAAAGAAAGTTCTCGTTTATGCAAAAGCTCAGATGTTTTGAGTTGTTTTTTTAGATGATCAACAAATTTTTTCTGATCCTCATTATGTTGATATGTTTTTGAAAATAGCATAGCTTCAACGAGAACTTGCCACCAATGACGTCCTATTTCTGGGATATCTGCATTAGTAAGATCCAATAGCTCCATAAGGCCTTCATGGTCAGGAAACTCCTTGGCTTTCATGAAACTCAGAATAGCTATAGCAATTTCTGGCTCTCTGATAACTTCTTGATCAATTTCAGAAGAATGTAGCCAGGGATGCGATAATACTATTTCCCCAAATACTTTATTATCAAACAAAGTATTGCAAAGCGTTAAAACTCTATCGTCGTATTCTTTTATCTGATTTTTTTCGATGACTGATGCATCGCAAGCCCATATAAAATCCTGATGAGCACAAAGGGTTCCGGCTTTAACTAGCTCTGGAACAGAAATCTCTTCATCAATAGAACCACATAATTGTTCATACCTTACCCATTCATGACCTTCTGAATCATATGGTGGGGTTGCAGTTAATGATACAAGTATAATATCTGAAAAATAATCACAAATTTTTTCCAGTACCTTCCACCATTCCGCTCTGAGATGATGTGCCTCATCCAAAATAAGAACTTGAATATTATTCTCTTCAATTACTTTTATAAAACTATTTAACTCATCATCTTTTAGACCAGTATCTTTTTCAAGCAATAGACCTTCATCTTTTTCAGAGTCCAAATCATCAGCAAATTTAGCATGTAATGCTTGATAGGTAATTGAAGTTAAAATTTTAGGATTCATAATAGAATTACTCACCCAATCTAGTTGAGTAACGTCATCAATATCACAAAAGTCTTTCAAACGTGAAATCCATTGATCTCGGATAACTCTAGTTGGTGATAGAACCAAAGTTGATTTCCCTAAAAGTCTAAATACTTCTAATCCTAAAGTAGTTTTACCAGCACCCGGTGCAGCAACAACGTGTAGACGTTGATCATTTAAATGATCCTTTAATGCCTGTAATACACGCTCTTGATAAGGACGCCAAGGATAGCGGAACTTTAATGTTTCAAATGGCATTAGCTAAATTTTATATTTTATTATTTTACTACATCATTTAATACAATCCTTAAAAATAGCGTTATTTAAATAGTTAATTGTATATTGAAATTTTATTCAGTATCACTGCTAGTTGGCTCCTTCAAATTAAACGTTGATTTACAATTCATACAAGTGGCTTTTCTAGATTTTAAAGGAACTAACAATCCCAAAACAAAAAGAAAGATTCCAGTGATGGTTGACAGTGGAATTAGATAAACTTTATCTGAAAAACATTCAGGACATTGCAAAATTCCCTTTTCATTTTTTAATCCAAGAATTTCCTGAGCTTCTGTAAAGTCACTTTCAGCAACTTGAAGACGAACACCGCCAATTGCATTTGTAAATAACGAGTTCAGATGAACTGTATTCTCATCAGCTACGAAGGCATTTATCCCATTACCTTCAAGTAATGCACGAACTGTATGAGCTTCTATAACCGAATTATATGTTCGAATTGTTTTCACATTAACCCTTCAACAAACTCTTCAATTTCAGAGCTCGCTTGTAAAATATCAAAAAAGAGTTTTCTTAACTCATCTTTCATAGATAGTTCTCCGTGTTCTATCTACGACCTTTTGAAAATATGGATTATTAAACTTCTTATCCATCACAAGATCGACTGTCCTGTTGAATATTCCCTCTAAATGAGATTTCAATTCAAAGTATTGGTCAAAATAATCAATATTCTCCTTTTCATCAAATAAAACCAATACGTCCACATCACTACTAGTTGAAAACTTACTCGTGAGTGAAGAGCCAAACAAACCTAATCGCTTTACGGGAAGACTTTCGCACAAGCCACATATTTGTGATTTATATTGTTCAATGTTTAACATATAAAATTTGGCTATTTATTATACTTTGGTAAACCAATACTTATTTGCATAACAGTACAGATACATTGAAAAAATATCTATAGTATTACTTTATAGAGGGGAAAATATATCTATAGTATTATCATATTGGCAATAGAAAAGTGGAGAAGTAATTGTTGCTATATTTGAATTCAGTCAGTCCACCATTGCATTCCGACACTAAATTCCCCTGCAATTAGAATATAGTTGAATCTTACAGCCGTCCTTGATCGTTTGTGTGATATTAGGATTAGATTCCAATTGATTAAGAAAAGTAAAATCAACCATCAAGTTACCGGCAGGATCATACATTTCGGCTAGCTTAATCCACCCTGTAACCCGTAACGGAGATAACTCTGTGTTGCGTAATCTCAGGAAATCGAAAAGACTGGTTCCTTTCGGAATGTAGAAAACTTCGCTCACTCTGTCCCAATCATTTTCAACATACACAGTTATATTATCTGTTTCCTGCACAAGAAATTGGCTTGGTATCGGAATTTCTGTACGGATATCCTGTGCTGTTTCAGATTTCCGTGAAACATGAGGCTCCGTTTAAGACCGCTCCCAGAAGACTCCATTTTCACACATCCAATTGTAATTGTAGACACAATAGCAACTAGTATCAGAATGCAAAAAGGGATTTTGTTCTCTGGTTTCATATTGTTAATAACTGTTAGTCAATGCGACAAATATTGTCTTTATTTATAAGTTGTGAAAACGCACACATAAAAGTTAATTGAGTACTTATTCAATTTGTTACTCCACATCTTATTCAACTATTGATAAAATTTGAGCTCACTTAATTTAACGTTTGATAGTTAAGTGCTCTGATTGATTTCCTTTTTGAGTGCATCAGATAAATACATTTTCATTAAAGACTGATAGGGAATATCCTTCTTATTAGCTATGATTTTATATTGCTCCAGCATTGCTTCAGGTAATCTGATCGATATCGATTTTAACGAAGGCTTAAGGTTAGGAAAAGATACTGGCTCAGATTTAGACCAATCTATGTACTCTGCAGTATCGTTTTCATTCCAGAATTTTCTTTCATCGTCCTCGCTTTTAAATTTTGGTATTTTCTTCATAAGTTCTCCTTTCTTTTCGACTCATATCTCTCGCAGATATTATCCTGATTTTATTCACTGTAGGATGATGAATACCTCGAAGCTTGCTTCGCGCACTCTGAAATTCTTTTTTTTCTTTAATGCCTCGTAGCTTGCTGCGAGGATCGTTACTATTTCTTTTGGTAAATACAATTTGAAGTTTTCTTAAAGTGTCTGTAATTCCTAAGACAAAATATCTTCTTTCCGCACTCGAGTGTTTTTCATCAAAATATAATAGCAATGGTTTATTAAAAAAGATTTCTTCTGCCTCAAGTTTTGTGACTTGGTGAGTGTCCCAGTTCTTTGCTTTATTTCCATCATCCCAGTCAAAACCTACAAAATTCTCCAACGCCATTTGTATATTAAGGTAATATACAATTGTGAATTGTCAAGTTATAATACTTTTCCAAACAAATTGGTTGTAGAAATTGCAATTGGACTGTGTGAGAAATAACCATGTTTGGATAAGACTAATGATTTTTCGATTAGAATTATCATTCATATTTTAGGGCGAAAACATTTTTAACCAGAAAAGAAAGACTAAAGGGGTCAAACGCAAAATATAAATGTTATTAGAAAAACTAAAGGGGTCAAACGCAAAATATAAATGTTATTGGTTATAAATAAGATTACTGACTCAAATAGTTTTAGATATGGAAATTGATTTTAGGTAATTCTTGAATTTCATTTTTGCTAATCGATGCGAGAGATATTGTCTATGTTTATATTTTGCGTTTGCCTTCTTTAGTCTTTCTTTGCGTCTTTTTGCAAAAACCGCGACTGAACACAGAATCCGTTGAAACAACTTGATAGAGGGTATTGTTATCAGGATCGATGCTATCACCTCCTCATTAGCACAGCGGGTTAGAATTAATTAATGATCTGAAGACACTTTACAGCGCTCGGGCAAACATTGCCCAAAACATTACTCTGACATGAGATTCAGCAACAATATCAAACTCTTTCTCTCTACCCTTTCGATATTTTTTTGCCAGTTGCTTATGTGCGAAATCAATTATTTGATTTGAATAACCCTGATACCATGCAAACGGGGTGTCGCCCTTTAAATGTGTAGAGAAATCTGCCAATGGAAAACCTTGGTGTATAAAATTCTGGACATCGGCGACATAGGTTTGGACAAATTTCACATCCTCTTTATAGCCCAAATTGCTGTGCCCTGTAACCATTACATCCCAGTCCATGCGCATTAATGTATCAATATCATTTTTATACGCTATCGCATCCTCTACGTTAGCGAAACTTCTGAATTCCAATGAACCAGGGTGAACTAAGTCGATCGCATGTAATATTTTATGTTTACCATCTTTAATTAAAAATGCGGTATTATCTGGTGTATGACCGTTAAAATTACTGAAAACTTCAAGATTGTGACCTTCAAAATACAACTCGTCTAAAACGATTTTTGTTACAGGCGCAGGCATATTCACTTTGTGAGAAATCAACGAGTTTCTAACTTCTTCAGTCGCATAAATATTGATGTCTTTGTTTTCAAGCTCTTTTAAAATGACACTTGAATCCCCGATATGATCTGCGTGAGCATGGGAGTAAACAATTGCGCTAAGCGGTTTATCTGTAATCGATTTTATCGCTTGTATAAGTCGTTTGCCAACTCCGTAAGGTGCATCAATAAGCAAGACACTTTCTTTACCTACAAGCACGGTTACGTTGTAATCTGATAATGAAACCCAATAAACATTTTCGCTCAATCGTTGAATCTCGTATGCCTTTTTAAAACGTTCAAGGTGTCCACCTTCAACCCTTTGTAAGTTAACTGCAATTTCAGTCGGCGAAGCGGGTTTATAAATGAATTCAGTGGCTTGTGCTTTCGCTGATAAGGACAGAACAACTGCCATCAGTAATGCACTACTGCTTTTAATTATTTTCATAGCTTTCTCCAGTTTGACTCGGTTATTTAGTTATCCGTAATTTTCCCAAAAAGCACAAGGTATAATTTCATGTTTGTTGTCGATGGCCAAAATTTGACGTAATCCTCAAAAGTCGAGGATAGCCACGTTGACTACTCCGACTGGTTCGAAATTAGTTTTCATGGTGTTCTATCAATATGTCATCAGTTTCATCTGATATATTAATTCTGTAAATTTGATCTAGTTTGGGTTTTAGATTCCGAGAAAACTTCTTCCAGATTTTCTTATAGCATCTGCCATAAGAAATTGGTAGATGTCGTTTTCAACTCGGTACTGAAATAGATAGGATGTTACGTTTGGTTGTATATTAAAATACGTTTAGCATTTCGAAAAAGTTCTGTCTGTATCGAGGCTAAAAAAGTCATGGATCGCCACGTCGCGCTGCGCCTCGCGATGACAAAGTAAAAACCTAATTGTCATTGCGAGCTCTGCAAAAGCAGAGTGTGGCAATCTATCTGACTAACGTCTATTGATTGCAAACACTGACTTATTTCGGAAATTTATTATGGCAGATGCTATATGCTCATATCCGCAATTCTCAATTAGGATCTTCGTGTTCTCTGTGGTAGAGATTTCAACTATGGTGATTACCAATAGACAATAGCAAATAGCCGAGTGTTTTTTAATCCTATCGATGACAAATATTAAAAATCTTTTCCCTCTGTGGTTCTCTGTGATCTCTGTGGTAGAGATTAAATCGATAGCGATTGAGTTACCTTAAGTTATCGTCACGGTAGGTATAAAACACTGGTGAGCGATATTTTTTTGTCGAATTTTTAAACTCTGCCAATAATTCTTTTGGTATTGCCAAACGGTATTTAACCAAATCGGTAATTCTCTCAAATGAAGTAATGGTCACTAAAATATTAGGCTCTTTGGCAAAGGGGAATGCTCTGATGAATACTTGTTCGACGCCGGCTTCGTGGCTGTTGATCGCCATTAATTCTCCATCCTTTTTTTCTGCCAGGTAGGCGTAGTGTGGATGTGGGCCGTTATCGATCAAAAGATTTCGGCGCTCGGCAACTTCTGATGGTGCTAATATTCCTACGCCAAAACTGCTAACGGCAAAATCTTCCTGTTGTACCAATAACGATATTGGCAAGTTACCAATGAGTAGTTGAAAATTATTTTTCAGTTTAATGTTGAGCTCTATATAATTTTTATCGGCGAACGTTACCTTTCTATTCTTATTCCAATTATAATTTGTCAGCGGTTTAACTTTGTTGAATTCTACAGATTCAGATTCAAACAAAAATGAGACATCGAAAATTTTTCGATTGGTGTAAGAATATTTTCCAGGCTCAATAAAATCAGATAAGCAGACCGGGTTTTCTTTGTAATCTTTTAATGTTTCCGGCATTACCAACTCATCGTATATTTTTACCTTGGCAAAACCGCGTGCCAGCTTTTTGCGTGATTCTTGTGTTGAGAAACCAGGGTCTGTATCGATGACTTCAAAAGGTAGATCGGCAATTGTAGAAATTTTTGTACGCAATCGATCCATATCCATCTTTGCTTTATCGCTTTTCCACTGCACTGCATCGGTAACAAATTCGATGGGTAAATCATTTACCTCAGCTGTTATTTTATAATAAAGATCTTTGGGAAATTCAAACCAGGAATGATAAATTTCCCCTGCCCGATCGACAGCATTGAGTTCCCACAAGCCGGGTGCCAAACAGTTATTAATTATCCCAATGCGTAACGGCTTAAAAGATGGATTGGCTTCAAATTTGTAGTCACCCAATAAATTCCACGGTGCAGTCTCTTCAAAGTCACTTTCAAAATGCGCAATGTCGTCACCTTTATTACCTTTAGGTAACATGAGACCATTACGAGCGTATTCAGCCATACGCAGATTAAAGGCATCGAATTCATCCGGTTGGTTTTTCAGGTTGTAATGTAAACGCGGCACCAGTTGATCGATCGGCACATTTATTAATTCTACGTTATGCTTTTGGTCATCACTTTTAAATTTAACCTTGGCGACATAATCTTTTTCAATTGCCAAATCGATCTTGTTAACTTTCTCGAGCCAATGTGCCTGCCGAAGTATGCTTTGTGTTGAGGAGGTATACAAATTACCCTCTTCAGTACGATCTTCCAGAGATGGACGCACATCAATCTCGACTACTTGTGTTTTCTTACACGCCGTTGAAAACAGTGCAGCACAAATGAGTATTATAAAATACCTTTTTAATTTCATCATCTTGTTGTTTTTATTTTAAATCAAAAAAGCCGATTTAAAAATTTGACCTTTAATTATGAAATATTTAACTTATATGCAACGAAAAATAGTAAAACACAACAATGCTAGCTAGATTCAAAAAATTGTTTCTATGGCTATCTGTATTGATAGCTGTAATTATGGGACTTCATCTTTCCTTGTCCTACTATGTCTACAATCATTATCTGAAGAATACGGAGCTTTCATTTTCTGAAGCAAATTTGGAAGCGGATGATGAATATCCTTCAAAATCTGAAAAGGTTACCAAATTGGATATCAAGCCGATGAAGGAAGTAGACATCTTTGATGAAGAGGCGATGAGCTGGACCTCACCCTTCGGCTTACTCTATCATTCAGGTTTGGTCGTTTTCGATGCCAATAATGATAATTTACCCGACGTCTACTTTTGTCAGGATGGTCAAAATTATACCCGGCCAACAGATGAAGATGCAGTACTTCACGAAGAGCCGTATTATCAGCATAACGGACTCTATTTACATCAGGGAAATGACGCTGATGGAGTTCCTGTTTATAAACAAATCAGTGAACTGGTGAAAGCCAATGATACGTATGTAAAAGAAGAATTGCTGGTGGAAAATTATATGTTTCCAAGAGAAAAAGCATCTGATGATCCAAATAAAAAAGGTCGGCAGGCTACGGCGGTCGCAACCGCAGATTTTAATGGTGACGGAAGAATGGATCTATTAGTTGGCAATGGTTTACCAGGATCGTGGTGGACAGCTCCTGAGACTCAGCAAATTCTGCAACGTTACATTTCACCTATCGGCAGAGAATCAAGACGCGACAAACAACCAATTGCCGGACTCATCGTCTATTTTTTAGAATACGTCGCACGCGATAATACTTTTGACAAAAGAAAAAGTAGCAGAGGCGAAGAGTTTTTCGGCGCAAATTCTTTGTTCCTCAACATGGGAGATAAAGACAATGATGGTATTCCTGAATGGCAAGATTTCAGCCGAAAAGCCGGCATTGAAGGTCAACGCAGTACCTACGGTTTTTCTATCGCTGATGTAGATTTGGATGGTGATTTAGATATTTTTGCTATAAATAGTATGGACTGGGATTTTTGGCCAAGTGGTTCGCAAGCTTGGGCCGGCGCGGCCAACCAACTCTACATCAATCAAATTGTCGAAACCGGCAAATTGACATTTATCGAAAAATCTAAAGAGATGAATTTGGATGGTGTCTACGATGAAGATAATCCGAGAGATCATCATTATAAAATGAGAAAACTGCCAATATTGCCCGACGTCTATTCAATGTTGTTCAGTAAATTTATCCCCTTTTATTTCGATCAACTGACTATCAATGGTCAGACAGCTGAATCAGCACAAATTTCCTGGTCGGCTCTTTGGCAAGACGTAAACGAAGATGGTTATCCTGATCTTTGGGTAGCAAATGATTTTTCAAAATTAGAATTGTATATAAATCAAGAGGGAAAGTTTTTTAAAGAGATCGATCACGCCAGATCGAATGTAATTGGCAACTGGATGGGGATTACGGCAGCAGATTACAATGGAGATTTAAAAGAAGATATTTTTATTATCAACTCCGGAGCTGCTGCTGTACAACACTCATTTGTCGATCCGGATCCTGCAACATTATTTGAACCGACTGTCATGGATAGTGGATTTACATCTTACGTAACCAAAGGTTATTTTGATTCGCGCCATGTTCTTATATCAGGCAATGATATCACTAAAGCGGGGCAAACAAAAGTCCATCACTCAACAGTTCTTCCACCCGATGGCTATTTTCCTGGAAATTTTCGTAAAGTTAACCTCGGAGTTGAAAATCCAATTGAATACGATAGACATAGTATTGATCCTTTAGAGTTTGCCTGGGGCGTGGTGAATTTTGATATGCAAAACGATGGACGACCCGATATTTATTTTGTTGGCAATATGATTGGGCGTGCCGGTGGATTATTTAGTTTTGGAACGACTGGGCCTGGTAGATTATTGATCAACCTATTTGATTCTACAAACGAATTTGAATTTGCCGACTTAACTGTTGAACATCATCTGCTCAATATCGAAGAAATAAAATATGATCGTCTCGAAACTGATAATTATGTTTATCGCAAATCTCCTCTACAAAACTGGAACAAGCGGGATGAAGTCTACAGCTATGATCGATCAGTCTGGTCATCATTAGGACGCGGATTGCAAGAAAATATTCTCAATCAAAATATGATACAAGCCTCTGAAAATGCTCAAACTGCTATCAGCGCAGATTTGAACAATGACGGATTCGTCGATTTAATCATTCGCAATGAAGGGGGTTATGATTCGAGAAAATCAAATGCAAAAAATTTAAAGTATAGAAAACCAAACGGAGAAACAGCAGTGCTTCCACCACCGGATCATAACTATCCTGTCTTAACAAATTACGAGCCAGGCCGAGTTCGCGTTTTTCTCAATCAATACAAAGAAAATAACTGGATAAAAATTAAACTGAATGATGAAAAATTAAATAAATATAACCCAAATGCCATTGGAGCAAAAGTTGTGGTTAATAAAAAATATTTAACAATAATGCGGTCAACTCAAGGATCACATGTGGCAAATACATTTAGTGAAATCAATCTAGGGCTGGGAAAAGAAAAATTAGCACATATCACTGTTACCTGGCCTGATAAAAAACAAACTGTATCTGATTTTGAGGTACCAAACTATGCAAACGGCACAATTATTGTATCGCGTCATGATAACAGTATAGAGTGGAAACCAAATAAATTGCGTAAATAATGTAATATATACTTGATGCTTTCATTATAATTTGATATGCATACATTTTACTTAAAACAATAAACAACAAATAGATATAGTAAAACAACATGAAAACAGAAGAAATAAAAACAACGATATTAAACATTATTCACGAAGCTACTAACATTCCAAAAAATGACATAAGTGAGAACACGTCATTTGTTGATGAGTTAGAAATTGATTCGTTAACCTTATTGGAAATTGCTGTGAGTGTAGATCAGGAGTATGGACTCAATCTGCCCGAAGATGAGATGGTGAAAATGACCGACTTAAAAACTGCCACGCAAATGGTTTTGGCAAAAGTCGCCTAATTTTTCGCATTAATCAAAAATTAAATGCTGGAACAGGAAAAGGTAGTTGTAACCGGAATTGGCCTGGTAACTCCAGTCGGCATCGGTACGACTAATGCTTGGCAAAGTATATTAGCCTGCAAAAATGGTTTTGGAACTGTTCAATCATTTGATACATCAAAATATCGTGTGCATGTGGGTGCTGAAATAAATGATTTTAATTTTGCTGATCATTGTCCGGAATTGGCAAAAAATTATTACGGAAGAACCACTCAACTGGCAATCGTCGGTGCAAAACTCGCATTAGAAAATGCTGGCCTGCAAAATTCTGATTTAACTGATTTGCGTAAGGGAGTTGCCATGGGCACTACTTCCGGTGAACCGAATCAAGTTGAGCGTTTTAATAATCATCGGATAGCTGAACAATGGGATCAATTAGGCGCTGAATATATGGATACCTATCCGTGCCATTCTATACCGTCTAATGTTGCTAATACCTTTGGATTTCATGACCTTGCTCCGATTATGTTACCGGCAGCCTGTGCGGCTGGAAATTATGCCATCGCACACGCCACCGATTGTATCCGTCGCAATGAAGCAGATATGATTCTCGCCGGTGGTGCAGATTCTTTTTCACGTATAACATATACCGGCTTTGCAAGACTGATAGCAATCGCCCCTGAAATTTGTCGTCCGTTTGATAAAGAAAGAAAAGGTATGATCCCCGGTGAAGGCTCAGGATTTCTCGTTCTTGAATCATTAACCAGCGCAAGAAAAAGAGGTGCCAACATCATTGCCGAAATTGCCGGTTATGGAACATCATGTGACGCACATCATATGACCGGAAGTCACCCTAAAGGCGATGGAGCAATTCGTGCGATGAAACGCGCATTGAAAGATAGTAAACTAACAACTAGTGATGTTTCATATATTTGTGCGCACGGAACCGGAACAAAGAGTAACGATGTAAACGAAACAATCGGCATAAAAAATTTATTTGGCGATAATGCAAAAGATGTCGCAATCAGTTCGATAAAATCTATGCTTGGACATACTATGGGTGCGGCATCGGCGATTGAAGCAGGAATTTGTGCACTGGCGATTAAAAACAATATCCTGCCCCCTACTGCAAATTATGAGACACCCGATCCAGCTTGTGATCTCGACTATATTCCCAATGCACCCCGTGAAGGAAAAGTTTCTGTAGCCATGAATAACGCTTATGCCTTTGGTGGTGCTAACGCTTCTGTAATTTTAAAAGAATTCAATAACTAATTGCATGAAAAACAGAGTCGCAGTTACAGGTCTTGGTTCAATCTCTTCACTCGGAGATAGTACGGACAAGTTTTTTGAATCAGTCTGCAATGCTAGTTTAGATTTTAGAAAGATTGAATTCCCGGAAGATTATCCGGACTTAAAAATATACGGATCCTACATTGAAGAACTCGATCCTAAATTTTATTTGGGTGATAAAAATTTTAGGCCATTAGATAGAACTGCACGACTTTCTTTGATTGCGGCAACACAGGCAGTAGAGTCATCTAAATGGGATAAAGAAAAATTACATACAAATGAAGTTGGTCTCAGTTTAGGGACAATGTTTTGTAGTTTACAATCAATCACCCACTTCGATTATAATGCACAGACAGCGGGTGTGCAATATGCCAAGCCTTTGGATTTTGCCAACACCGTGATTAATGCTGCTGCAGGTCAACTTGCAATCTGGTTTGGACTCACCGGCCCAAATACAACTGTAACCACCGGCTACACTTCAAGTGCACAATCCTGTTTACAAGCGTATAAAACGATCATCTATGATCAAGCTAAAGCTCTCCTTGTTGGCGGTGTTGAAGAACTCAGTCACCCTGCAGTTATCGGTATATCTCGACAGAATAATTTAGCGATAGAAAAAGAGCATCCCCTACCCTTTGACAAGAATCGCAGCGGATTTTTATTAGGTGAAGGTTCATTCTTCATGATGTTAGAATCATTGGAAAGTTGTCAGGGAAATAAAAATATCGAAGCTGAAATTTTAGGAGGAGCCAATAAATTTGATATTTCACAAGGTAAGGACAAAGAGCAAACTGTTTCGACAGTTATTAAAACTATCAATGAGGCTCTAGCTGAAAGTAATATTTCAGCCGATAAAATTGATTTTGTTTATGCCAGTGCTAACGGAAGTGAAACTTTTGACGATATCGAGGCAATAGCGTTATCTCAAGTTTTTGAAAATAACAATACACCAATTCCGACAACCGCTGTAAAATCAATTACCGGTGATCTGTTGGGAGCTTCTGGAGCTATGCAGGCAGTCTGCGCAATCAAAACTTTACAGACCGGAAAATTACCCGGTACACCGAATTTAACTGATTCAATTATCGATTCCGATAAAATCAGTGTCAGTCAGCAGACAATTGATATTGATGCCAATACAGGATTAGTGATCAATATCGGCATGGATGGTTTGATTTGTGTCATGGTGGTTGGAAAGCTTTGTTAGGTGGTAGGTTGTAGACTAGTAGGTGGTAGGTTGCAATCGATGTTATTAAATATTTGTCATCACGAGGAGCGAAGCGACGCGGTGATCCATGATTATTTTTGGTTTAAACAAAATCACTTATGACAATCGCTATAATAATTCTCAACTCGGGACAATTGTTTTCATTCTAATTGTACGTTCTTTATTTTCAATTTCACCCCAATGTATATGTTTTGCTTCAGTAAAATGTGAGGCACCTGCATCACCAAACTCACGGCCTATACCACTTTGTTTATAGCCGCCAAAAGGAGCTTTCTCATCGATCAAATGATAGTCATTTATCCAGACGGTGCCTGTACGAATTTTTTTTGCTAACTCAAAAGCTCGATCACGGTTACTCGACCAGATACCGCCGGCTAAGCCAAATTTTGTGCCATTCACTTTTTCCAATAAATCTGTCTCATCGTTATATTTTAGCACACAAAGCACAGGGCCAAATATCTCTTCTTGTGCGATAGCCATATCCATTGTTACTTCAGTAAAAATAGTCGGCTCAACAAAATAACCGTCACTAAAATCTACATCATCTGGAATCCCTCCTCCAATCACTAACGTTGCTCCATGCTCTTTTGCTTTTTCAATGTAGCCCAAAACACGCTTTTGTTGACGCTCTGAAATTAAAGGTCCAATATGTGTCTCTCGTGCACTTGGATCCCCTACTTTAAAATTTTTAACTTTGGTGATTAATTGCTCTACAAATTTGTCGTGAAATTTTTCCGGTAAGAACAAAAGAGTTCCCGCCTCACAACATTGGCCGGAGTGATAAAACATTGAATAAATTGCCCCATCAACTGCTAAATCGATTTCTACATCATCAAGAACAATATTGGCAGATTTTCCACCACATTCTAAAGTGACATTTTTTAATGTTTCAGATGCGAGAGCCATAATTTTCTTACCGACATCAGTCGAACCAGTAAAAGATATTTTATCAACTTTCGGATGTTTAACTAATGCTTCACCTGCTTCATTGCCTATACCGGCTACAATATTTACTACACCATCCGGTATCGATGTTTGAGAAATAATTTCAGCTAATTTATATGCTGATAAAACTGTTTCTTCTGAAGGTTTGAGAACAATAGTATTTCCGGTTGCTAAAGCTTGAGCAATTTTCCAAACGGCCATTTTTAAAGGAAAATTCCACGGAATAATTGCCGCACAGACACCAACAGGATCGTGTTGAATAAAATTTTGCTGAATACCCGAACGTGATAAGTTGGCAATCTCCTCAATAGTAGTGCGACCACTCGCCCATTCAGTATAGTAATTCATACACTTTATACTTAAGAAAACATCCTCTCTGGCTTTTTTCTGAGTCGACCCGGCATCTAAAATTTCTGTCTTAATCAGTTGAGACATATTCTTTTTTAGGCCAGTAGTAATTTCAGCTAGAGCCTCGCCAATTTCTTTTGGGGTAATTTTTTTCCATGGCCCACTATAAAAAGCAGAATAGGCGGCTTCGACAGCTAAGTCGACATCGTTTGCTTTGGCCTTATAAAATTGTCCAATTACAGAGCCATCAAATGGACTGAATGCAGACAAAGTTTCCATATCAATTGAAGGAACAAATTTTCCGGCTATAAATAGAGCAACAGGTTCTAATGAATTTTCATTTAAATTATTCATTCTAAATCAAACTAGTGGTAGTAACCATAAATAATATAAGCTAATGCCATTGTTATTAATGTAATAACATTTTGTAACTAAATGGTATGTCGATAAATATCATGATATCAAATTAAATTTGTAGGGCTCGAACTTAGAGGCTGTTGAAAAACATCATGTGTGGTAAAACTACTATATTGTCATTGCGAGAAGCGAAGCGACGAAGCAATCCAGGCCGTGGAATCTAGATGGATTGCCGCGCCATCGTGCCGATGGCTCGCAATGACAAAAGGGGTTGGCCAATTACAATATTACTCATAATCATTTACACTTTAATTTTCTTTTTTCAACAGCCTCCTTATTCGATGCCTTGTACGCAGACTCAGCAATTAAAGCAATTGCCATAATTATTTTCGTCTATTTTTTAACTCCAACGGAGTAAAGCAACTAGCCGTGGGTAAAGATCGCAAAGCGATTTGAAACCCACGGGATGTTTAAATTAATGCCCGAGCCCTAAAAGGGCGAAGGCGACGTCTATTTCCATATATATTTTTCATCATGCATAATATCATTTACATTCAAAAAATGTAAAAATTCTTCTTGGAAACTTTTAATCCTATGATGCTCTATCTGATTAATAATGTATTTATTCACTGATTCGATATTTGATTTGCTGATTGAAAATGCACCATATCCATCCTGCCATTTGAAATCATTTTTATCAGGAAATGTTTCTTTTAGCCATTTTGATGATTTGCTCTTAACAATTCGCATTAAATCGGCAATAGTACCTTTTTGATGATATCGAACTAGTAAATGAAGATGATCTGACATTCCACCAATCTTTAAAGTACACTGTTCTCATTACGAATAATACCACCAATATATTCATACAGTCGTTCCTCACATTGAATATCAATAAAGGGTTGTCGATTTTTAGTACTAAATATAAAGTGATAATTTAGATTGATAAAAGATCCTGCCATATTGAGAGATTAAGAAATTCCAACAATGCCTTCACCCTTTTCAGGGTTAGTTGATACTTTTGATTAATTAACGTGGGTTTTATTTTGCAAGCAAAATTTACCCACGTCTTGTTGCCTAAACTCCTTTGGAGTTATTTTTTGCAATTCGCTATATCAATTCTATCTGCTATTAGAGTTTCATAAATATAGTGATTGCCAAAAATGTTTTCATTTAAACTAAAAATGATTATATTAGACTGCTTTATGAACCCATCTCGTTTGAAACAAAACAAGAATGAAATGCTAACGGATCCATTTTTGGTAAGTTGAGCCGAGCGATTGGACCCGATTTAAGATCATAAGCTTTAAATAAAACGTAGGCACTTTTCTCAGTCTGCATATTCCAAATTTGACTGATGACTAAACTGTCTTCAGGTGATTCAGAATTTTTAATAAATGAAGGTTCACCACCGAGAATTTCATTTTCGTCAGCAATATAAATATCCTCGAGAGAAGAATTATCCCAACTAAACCGAAGTAGCCGATCGTAAAATTTTGTTTCTCCCTCAGGTTCTGTCTCCATTCCAATTGCCCAAAAATGTTGGTAGTCAATTCCATTATCCTCCGACCTAACTGTTGGAAAATCAAAATGGATATTTTGAGGAATTTCGACAACGTCAACTAATTCACCTTTAGTTGGATTAACAATTAGACGTACGCTTGAACATTTTTTTATGTTTGGAAATAGGACAGGCAGAGGCTGATACTCATCATAATAAGGCTGGGTTGTTTCCAGTAAATCGATAATTAATTCTTCTTCTCTGGAAAATGAATTTACAATGTGCAAACTGTAGCCTTTTCGTTTTAATGGAATAGGTGCAAGCATCTCACCATTTTCTCGATTAAATAATATCAACTGGCTTTCAACCTCTGGTGACCAGCTCATAGAATCAAGTAACGTTTGTTTTTCAGGTACAAATTTACGCACATTAAGAGAATGCGGACTGATATAAAAACTTGCGTATTTTTCACTCAAAGCAAAATCGTGAATAACATTATTGTTGGGCAAAAATCCTTCGCCTTTTACTTTTAAAGTGAGATCAGGTAAAAATTCGTAATAGCAGAGTTTAGCTTTATTAGTCATATATTTAATGCCAAAATTGCAAAGGGATCCCGAATGAGGATCCAGTTTTGCATGGGCAGAAAATGGATTTATATCAATAAAAGTGCCATTAAAATTAAACTCTTCAATAGTTTCCAAGGTTTCCGGATTCAGAGCATACGGCAGACTTTGTTCACCGAATGCGAGTAAACGATCGGCAAAAGGGTATACACTGACATTAGTAACTGAGTCCATTGTTACACCACGACGAAGAATACTCGCATCAAAATTTGTGCCAAACGTTCGATATACCGGCTTGCCCGCCTCCTGCTCTTTTTGCATTTTTTTTGTATTAACATAACGGCTTTGGAATTTTGCTTTGCCATTTTTTAAGCGCATCGCTCTAACCATACCATCACCATCGAGCCAGTTGTTATATCTAAGATCGAACGTTTTAAATTTTGCCGGCCCGTTTAGTAGATATGTGCCATCAATAAAATCAGGAATTTCACCTTCAACATCAGTGATATCGCAATTTTGCTCTTCAGTAGCATTAAATAATATTTTTTCTAGATCTATTTTTTTCATGATTTGTTTGAGTGAAAATGTTCTCTGAGAACTGTCGTATCAAATGTCCACTTATGACGTCGATAATTATTCTTTTTCTTCGGAAGAGATTTCTTAACTTCCCTGGTATCAAATGTCCTATTGGAGAGGTTTATACTTTTCAGATACACAGAGTTATCGACTAAGTCAGGTCGATTAAAAATTACAGAATCGATATGCGCAATAAGATAGAGGGCAAATTCAGTTACGTAAATCAGCTGAGCATCTAATACTTTTTTTGCCGATTTTACGTCCATATCAACTTCATAAAAAGTTTTTTCTGCCCGCACTAAAGGCTCAAGTTGTTTAAACTCAAAAAAGTGGGGAGTTTTACTCGTCGATATTTTTTTCTTCTTCCACTGAAAATAATTAGACACATAACCCTGAACAGTACGATTCATAGGACCTAATTGCGCAAATCGTCGAAAGTAAATGATCAGAAAACCGGTGTTAGCGTGTAGATCATTAATAAATGGAAAGACGTAAAAGCCAAAATAAATTGTTAACTCCCAAACATATTTCATTGTGCACGTCTCTTGATCACCCAAGGCATCATAACTTATAATATAAGATGGCAAAAATGATTGAAAGAAAATGTCCATCATCTTATCATACGACTGAATTTTACTATTCAGTTTGTTTTTATCATTCGTGAGAATACAATCGATAATCAGTGTATTATAGATAGCAATCGCATCACCTCCAGGGCTATAAAGTGGATCATTAAACCGTCCGGAAAAACCGGTTAAGGCGTATTTATTTTTCGAGAGAGTATGCTCACAATCATATGCGTAATTCCGCAAACATTGAAAATCGATAAGCTCCTTATTTTTTAATTCCTTTTTAAATAATGGAAATTCCTTGAACAGCCATTTCAGAAATTTTTCAGGAGTCGCAACAATTTTACTATCGATCACTTCATTGTCATAGACCAAACCAAAACTTGATCTACCCTGCAGAGGAATGACCCAGAACCAAAACCCTTCACCACAAAAATGATTTGTTGCCAACCAAAATGGCGAATGCCCCAAAGACCTTCTGGCTTTTCGAACTCGCGATTCATTGTGTGAGGCATGCGTAAGTTTTTCAATATTAACGTTACCATCGACCCAGAAAAATGTAGAACTGTGATTTATGGTAGATTCTTTTTTCAATTGAAGGTTTTTTGCCAAGTAGCGCGCTAAACCGGTTGCATCAATGACCCAATGCGCGTTGATCTCATATTCGGTATTATCCTTTTTAAACGAAACTTTATGCCTTTTTCCTTCATTTAGTTTTACTGAAATATTTTTAGCACCTTGAAGCAGATGATAATTCGGATAAGTGGTGTTTAAGTTTATTAATTCTTTCTCGAATTTATTTCGATCAATTTGATATGAGGCTATATTAGAAAATGTGCGAATGTAACTTTGGCTGTAATGTTCAATATCGTCATTTTTCGAATTGGCTGTTTTCCATAAAAATCGAAGGTTATACTTCATCACATGCTGGTGATATAAATGCTCTTCCATATCGAGCACTTTTGAAAAGTAATACCCGCCAACCTGAACGCTCGATTCTCCGACCTTTTGTTTTTCTGTGGGAACCTTTGGACGTTTTTCAATATGAATAATTTTTTTTTTCGAATTGATTAACAACTGCCGCGCCAACGAAAGACCTGCCAAGCCGGCACCAAGAATTACGACATCGGTATATTTTTTTGATTTCATTTGTTTGTTTTTCAACTATCATGCACTGTTTGAATTTTTGAATCAAGAGATAAAATTGTGATAATTTGAATTGTGAAAAAATCCAGTAATTATTAGATCATTAAAATAAATGTTAGCGACGTCACACTCACGGACAATCCAGATTTAACATCGGGACCGTCCCTACCAAAATTTAGAAAATATTACAGCAGACTAGTATTGCAAAATTTGCCCAAACTCTTTGAGATATGATGATGAATAACGATACAACAACTGCTACTTCATCAACATCAAATATCCCAATAGTAAAGTGTTAAAAGAATTATGAAGTATCATTTCATCAGTCTGATCCTCTTTATTAGCCTTTATTCTCAACCATCTATTCATCTGATTTATTATTTTTCAGGAATAAATATGTCAAATCAGACGTCCCAACTAGCGTGAAAATTAAATTTTTGATCATCTGCAACTTATTTTATTCTTGCACACTAGCCCTTGGAAACGATGTGAATCTTGCCATCACTGAGGTTGTCCCTTCGATAGATCAAGTTGAAGTCACCAACATGGGAACTGCCCCTGTTACTCTTAGTGGCAATTACCCTTTTTGTCATCGCTTTAACTACAGCAGCTCAATCCCATCGGGAACGACGTTTGCCGCAGGAGAATCCAAAGTCTTTACCGTTTCGTCACTCAATGCTACCAACAGTGATCTTTGGCTATATCGACCAGGCAGTTTCGGTAGTGCTTCCAATATTATCTCAGGTCTGAACTGGGGTGCCTCGCTACTCGGCCGCACCAATCTAGCTACAGGGGCTAACAAATGGGACGGACAATCGCTTACCGCACCGGATGCAGGAAATGCGTTAGCATTATCAGAAGCAGATGTCACGTCTTCCACATCATGGTCGACAAATGTGAGCCCCAACTTGAATAGCTTTTCTTTACCTGACTTTCAGGCTGATCTCATCTCCATATCAAATACCACGGCAACTCTCAATTGGAAAGGGGGTAAGTTTCCCTTTCAAGTACAATCCAGCACAATGCTCACCACAGGAACCTGGCAAAATGAAGAAACACCCACCTCAAGTCGCTCCAAGCAAATCACACTTGTCGAAGATAGAAAATTCTATCGTATCCTGTCAGAATATAACGAACCGGACTCCGTCGAGTATCAGGTGACTTTTAATGCAACCTGGAGCAGTAATACTCACCAAAATTTTCCTAACGGAGCTCACTTTTCTTCACTTATAGGCGCCACCCATCAATCGAATGTTCGTTTTTGGGAGGTCGAAGGCACAGCTACCAGCGGAATTGAATCGATGGCAGAGACGGGTGGAACTTCAACTCTTCGAAATGAGATCAACGCCGCCATAACAAATCAAACTGCTGAAAGGATTTTAAGTGGAAGTGGTATTGGTAGCCCCGGCTCTCATTTTTTTCGCTTCAATGTTAGCCAGGATTTTCCGTTAGTAACTCTTGTTACCATGATTGCACCGAGCCCGGATTGGTTTGTCGGTGTCAGCTCATTGCCTTTGTTTCAGGATGGTCAATGGAGGGAGCAAGTAGTTGTATCACTATACCCCTACGATTCTGGAACTGATAGCGGCACGAATTTCACTTCTTCAAATGCAGATACAAATCCGCAGGAACCTATCTTTCTCATTACCGGCTTACCATTTGATGAGGAAGGTCAGGTAGCTCCCCTGGGAACCTTTACTTTTTCACGTGTGCTTCCTTAAATTTCATCTAAAGTTGTCCTTCGATATTACTCTGACACCACCTCGATAAAAAAAGATATTCTTTCAGCCAATTCTGAGATCCTCTTCGATACCTTCAGAAGCCTTCGAATAGTTTCATTTTTACTGAGGCATTATGGATGTGTAAAACTGCATATGAAAAAGTGTGTCTATTATAACCTGTTTTGTTTTTCAACATTTAGATTGTCACTTTATAAAAACCTTCCCCCCTTAATTAAAGTTTAATTCCTTCATGGATTCAATGATTTCTCTCTCATCGTCTTGATCAGTTAATTCATTGTTAGCGTTTTTCATTTTTTTAAGTTTACGCTCTTCTTTTTTCCATCTATATATATCCAGTTTCTGTAATTCTTCTTTAGGGATTTTAGTAATTAAGTGAATATCTGATATTTTAATTGGTGATTTCATTATTAACTAATTATTAAATCATTTGGAGTAAAGTATGGCTACAAAAATAATAATTCATTAATTTATTTAAGCACTTTGTTTTTACATAATAATTTTTCCTTAAAAACTGCTTATATTTTTAATCAATCTAGATGCAATTACAATTTATAGCTTATATATGAATCATCTTTCAATGGTTATTAAAAGGTGGTTATCATCGGTGTCCCCTATTAAAAGGGACAGGTTAAAAATTATTGACATTCACATAAAGCAGAAAGAAAATATAGAATAAATATTAACTACTAAGGAGATAAACCAATATAAGAACTGCCAGATTTAAGATTAATAACCGTGACGCCTACTACCATTGCGTCACCCGAACCATTAACAAAGAGATGTTATTAGATTCCCGTGCCAAAGAAGTGCTGCGCAAACAGTTGTGGCAAATGGCTGAGTTTTGTGGAGTTCAAATTATTACTTATTGCATAATGACCAACCACTTTCATGTACTGGTCAAAGTTCCCGAACAGAAACAACTGAACAATCGCGAATTAGTCAGACGCTTCAAACTCCTCTACCCCAAGCCAACCAAATATCAAACAATGGCAGTGGATGTGCTTGAGTCTAATTTAAGACAAGGTGGCAAGGAAGCAGACAAAGAACGTAAGAAACTACAAGCTCGTATGGGAGATGTTTCGGTATTTATGAAAGAAGTAAAACAGCGCTTTAGTATTTGGTACAATCGAAGTCATCGACGTATCGGCACTTTGTGGGCAGAACGCTTTAAGAGCACACTGGTTGAAGGTAGTGAGCATGCTCTGAAAATATGTGCCGCCTATATCGACTTAAATCCAGTTCGTGCAGCTATTGTAAAAGATCCAAAAGAATATCGTTGGAGTGGCTATGGTGAAGCTGTAAGTGGCAATGAGCTAGCTCGAGAAGGTTTGGCAACAGCTCTTGAAGTATCAAAGAGTCAAAAAACAAATTACAACTGGAAATCTATATCTAGCGAATATAGAAAACTGATCTATTGCAAAGGCTCATCACCGGCACCGGGAAAAGGAGGAACAGGAGCAGTTATACCAATAAAAAAATGGCGAAATGTTCTAGCCAAAGGTGGAAGCCTACCAATGGCATCAGTCTTACGGTGTCGCGTTAGGTATTTTACGGATGGAGCTATTTTGGGTTCGAAAGAATACGTACAAAGTTATTATGAAGAACATAAAGGAGAGTTCAGTCGAAAGCGTAAGAAGGAACCGCAACGGATGAGAGGCAGTGATTGGGGTGGCCTTTGCGTTATTAGAGGCTTGAGACAATCGGTGTTTAGTTAGAGTTGTCTTACAGACAACGGGTTAATTATTTATATAAACCCAACGCTCCGCATTGGGCTGTTTTAGATAGCACTTTCAGTGGATTATGTTGATAAAACTTTTGAGATATTATTGTGATTCTAGCCCAAGCTATAAAAAAAGATTAATACTCCCTAGATTCTATGTCACGAAGACCGAGATTAGAGAGCAGTGATGGTATTTATCATATCTATTAACCGTGAAATCTATCGCTAAGATATTGGTTAGAGTTGTTCTACAGACAATAGGTCATTTTTCGTCAGATATCCCAACGCTTTGCATTGGGCTGATATAGTTAACACTGACTGTGTTTTCACCAATATTGCACTGATTGAATTTTTGAATCAAGAGCTAAAATTTTTGAATTTGAATTGTGAGAAAAAAAATTCAATATTAATTGATCCTAAAAATTATTTTTAGCAGAGTTACACCAACGGACGACTGGGACAGTCGTCCCTACCTAAGTATTGATATTTCTTAGAGTAGACAAGTATTGCAAAATTTGCCCAACCTCTTTGAGATATGATGATGAATAAAGATACAACAACTGCTACTTCTTCAACATCGAAAATCCCAAAAGTAGAATTAGTGCCGAGAGGAAAAGGTCAGGGGTATTCTGATGATGAAGTGGTCGATCGCAGAAAATGGATTGAGGATAAAACTTCTAGTAATTTGGAGCATATCAGTAACTGTTCAATACCTTATGATTCGATGCGCGGTAATATTGAAAACCCAATTGGCTCAGCACAGGTTCCTCTTGGTGTTGCCGGCCCCTTAAAGATTAATGGAGAGTTTGCTAATAATGATTTCTATGTTCCTTTAGCCACAACTGAGGGTGCTTTAGTTAGATCATACGAACGCGGCATGGTGGTAATTTCAAAATCAGGTGGAGCCAATAGCAGAATTATCCGTGATGAAAATCAAATAACGCCAACTTTCTTTTTTAACAATCTGGTTGAAGGCAGTGATTTTTGCAAAATTGTTAATCAGAATATTGAAAAACTTAAAACATTGGCTAACGCAACGACCTCACATGGTAAATGTTTAGATATTGAAACGCGCGTATCGGGACTGTTTGTCTATCTGACAATCAGATATTTCACGGCTGATGCACAAGGCATGAACATGATTGTAAAAGCTTCAGATGCAATTTGTCAGTGGTTAGTCAAAAATAGTTCAGCGACTAAATTTCAAATATTTAGTGGGTTCAGTATGGAAAAACGCCCAAGTGGTGGACTACTGCAAGGCGGCAAAGGAAAGACTGTGACGGCAGATATACTAATTCCGCAAAAAATTCTGTCACTTTATTTGAGAGTCAAGGCCAAGGATATTAATGAGCTTTGGCAACAAACGATGATAGGAAATAAGTTCGCCAATGCCTTAGGATATTGCGGACATTTTGCAAATGGCCTGACAGCAATATTTATCGCCACCGGACAAGATATTGCCAACATTGCGAATTCAGCTGTCGGCGTTACCCATTTTCAGGAGAGGGAAAATGGTGCTCTCTACGCTAGCGTCACACTTACTGCGCTGACAATCGGTACCGTTGGCGGCGGCACAAGTTTACCGACAAGCAAAGAAGCATTATCGATGATTGATTGTTATGGCAGTAACGGATGCAAAAAATTTGCCGAGATAATTGCTGCAAGTTTACTGGCCGGTGAAATTTCAATGGCCGCAGCAATTGCCAGTGGAGAGTTTGTCAACGCCCATGAATATTATGGTCGAAATCGCCCGGAAGAGACAAAATGAAACATCCTTTCAAACCGCTGAAGATAAAGGAAAATCCGGCTTCGAGTTATGATGTAATTATCATTGGAGCAGGAATTGGTGGTTTAATCAGTGCCAATATACTAGCTCAAGATGGACTCAAAGTTTTATTGCTGGAACAACATTATGTTGTCGGTGGCTATTGCAGTTCATTTTATAGAAAAGGATATTACTTTGATGCGGGCAGTCATTTTTATCCGTTGTTGGGAAATCCTGAATCGATAACCGGAAAAATAGTTCGTGATATTGGTGCAACAAATAAGTGGAAAAAAATGGACCCGGTCGACCAATTTCATTTGCCGGATAAATCAACATTTTCGGTGCCTGCTGATTTGGATACTTATTTAAAAAAGATCAAAAAACAATTTCCTGAATCTGTTGCCCAAATTGATAAATATTTTGATGCTGTCAGAGAAGCTTATCTTTTTGGACTCCTGCATTATTTTAAGGGTAAAACATCAAAACAATTTAAGAAATTTGAAAATTTCAGTTTAAAAGATATGTTGGATAAACATATTGATGACCCTAAACTCAAGTTTATCCTAACTGCAGATTGTGCTCACTGGGGATCTCCACCGAGCAGAACATCTTTCGTCTTTGATTCGATGTTACGCCTATCATATTTTTTGGGAAATTATTATCCGGAAGGCAGTTCACAAAAATTTGCTGATGAATTAGCATTTTGTTTTCAACAATCAGGCGGAACAATTGGGCTGCGATCGCATGTTGAAAAAATTAATATTAAGGATAATGAGGTTGAAGGTGTAAGTGTTACAATGGGGCCATTAAGTGATCGCAGGACTTTACAAATTAAATCGAGAATAGTCATTTCGAATGCCGATATAAAATTAACTCACGAACATTTAATTGATCAAAAATATTCTGACCCAAATATAATTAATAATATTAATAAGTATAAAAGAACTTATCCGTGTTACTTGATGCACATCGGGTTAAAAGATGTAGATATAAATTCACTCGACCGTGCGCATGGATACTATTGGCGAGATTGGGATACTGAACGCGTTGGCAAAGATGCACTGATATTTAAATTATTCCCCCCTACTCTTTTTGATCCAAATGTTGCTCCAGCAAACAAACAAGTATTAATAGTTCAAAAAGTTATGGATATTGATTACCAGAAGATTGGTGATTGGAAAAAACATAAAGAAGATTTTGAGGCTATGCTAAAATTTGAACTTAATAAAGTATTGCCCAACATTTTAGATAATGCCGAAGTATGCCTCACGGCGACAGCGCAAACATCTTACCGATACACACTCAATGAGGAAGGAGCCATGCTCGGCTGGGAAATGTCACCTGAGCAGTTAGGAGGCAATCGTCCTAGCTTAGATTGTGGAATTAAAAATTTATTTTTCACCGGTCATTGGACACAGCCGGGCGGTGGCATTACACCTGTAATAATTTCTGCCTATCAAGTCGCGCAAAAAATATTGGGGAATAAAATAAATAAAAATAGTTTGTAACTACCTACTTCGAAGATGTAGTTAAGAATACTTAACCATGAATATTAAATTATGCCACAGATGAATCACAGATTGAATACAGATTTTTTTTATAAGGTAATATAGGGAGGCTGGCTCGTTCGCTGAAATCATATTAAAGCGTCAGCCCACCGCTTCAGTGACATAAATTCGTTGTATGCACAGAAGCTAGGAAAAGCTCCCTACCAATAAATTAATCTGTGTTTCGTCTGTGGCCAAAATTTCTAACAAATCAATATGAAATACAATTGCCTCAATGAGGTAGTTAGTTACAATAGTTTTTAATAAAATGATTCCTGCAAATGATAGTTCGTTAAACTTATGTCTGATACACGACAGCCCAACTATTCTGAAGCGCTGGAAATCTACTTTTGAAATGAATGATTCAATAAATAATATTCAGCTCGTCGCTACAGAAAATTTAGCAGCACCTGACCCATTCACATTCAGCAAACAAAGTAGTAATGCTATCATAATATTTCCATACTTAAAAGATAACGGAATATGTTTTGATTGGGATGCTATCGATAAAGTTTTTAATAAAATAGATTTTTCTAATATTTCGAAGCTGATAGTTTTATCAAGTGCTGCAATTTATGGATCCACAAATAAACATCGCGGATACATTGTAGAGCAACGTTATAAACAAATAATGAGTCATCAGCCATATGCAAGTCAATGGCTCAAATGGGAAAACATATTTTTAGAGATTAAAGAAAAATTTAGTCAAATAAAAATCACGATTCTGAGACCGAGTTTTATGCTCATTAAGGATAGTAATGACTGGTTTATTAATATGTTAAATAAAAAATCAGTTTCATTCCCATTTGGATTTAATTCTGTACTTCAAATACTCAGTGAACACGATCTTCTGAGTGCGCTGACTATCGTTATTAAATCAAATAAAGAAGGTATCTACAATTTGGCACCTGAAAAAGTGATTAGCTGGAATATCCTTTTTAAGCAATTTAAAATAAAGAAAAGATTTTCGTTTGGCATATTAGAACATCTATCAGACAAACCATTTAATCTAATCAAACCATTTTTGAGATATTCATGGACTGTAAATTCGAGCAATTTTAAGAAAAATTTTAATTATGAAACAAAGTATTCCAGTTACCAAACGGTAGCAAAATTTCTATCTATTAAAAGTAATGATGAAATCCAAATGGATCCATTTGGCTTAGATGTAAATTTTATTAAAAATCGAATTTGGATAAAACTAGCCCTTAGTATGTATTGGCGAGCAGAGATTAAGGGGTTGGAAAATTTACCTAGCGAAGGTTCTGGAATCCTGGCTGGGCCACACAGAGGATTTATGCCGTACGATGCTGCTGTATTAGTTTATATTTTAACTAATCAATTAAGTAAACCCCCTCGTTTTTTGGTTCATCATGCTTTGTTAAAATTCCCCATAATGACTGAATTCTTTAAACGGATGGGATCTGTACCAGCCTGTAGAGAAAATGCAGAGACCGTTTTAGAAAATAACGAGCTGTTAGGACTATTTCCTGAAGGAATAAACGGTACTTTCTGTTATTATCGTGATAGTAAAAAAATTGGTTCTCTAGGAAGACCAAATTTCATTAAATGGTCATTAAAATATAAAGTGCCAATCTATCCATTTCTGATTGTTGGCAGCGCTGAGACATATCCAATATTTTTTAAAATAAACTGGAAGTGGTTAGATAAAATTATTGAATGGCCCGCATATCCAATTACCGCTACTTTTCCGTTTATACCAATACCACTGCCAACCAAATGGCATATTGAATTTTTACCTCCAATACATTTCTATAAAGAGTATTCAGCTGATATGGCTGAAGACATAAATATATTAAATATGTTAAGTAATGAGTTTAAAGAACGACTGCAAAAATCGTGGGATGAGTTGCATGCAAAGCGTAAAAATATATTTTGGGGAAAGATTTGGGATTAAATAGTAATTACGAATTAATAATTACGAATCACAAAGGTTGATCGATGACATTCAGTAATTGAAATGTTTACACAATAAGTGACTCAGCCATTAGTGGCACTCCGTCAAGGAGGCTGTTGAAAAACTACAAGACTACACTATTGTCATTGCGAGAAGCGAAGTGCCGTGGCAATCCAGACCGGAGAATCCAGATAGATTGCCGCGCCATCATGTTGATGGCTCGCAATGACAAAAGGTACATATAAACTTTATGTCTTTTTCAACAGCCTCTCAAGCGGAGGCCCTACAAACTATACATCCTCAATCCTAATCATTTTTGATAAGGATTAAGATTTTAAATTAATACTGTTTTGTTGTCGCTTTCAAACGGCCACTTAAAATTTGTGACATATTACGGAATACTTTTGATGAAATTCTTGGATAACGATTCGTCACACGTTCCAATGTTTTTTCATTAATAACCATAAGCTCGACATCTTCATTGGCAATAACATCAGCTGACCGTTTTTCATTTAAGACAAAGGCCATTTCACCAATCACATCACCTACTTTTGGTTGAGCTACTTCTTTATCATTTACTACTACCTTAGCTGATCCTTTTAGAATAAGATATAAATCCTGACTATCTTCACCTTCTTTGATAATATGTGCGCCAGCAGGATGCTCCTTTAGAAGACCCAATAAAACGAGCTTTTTGATTTCTGAATTTTTAAGCCCTTTGAGCAATGTACTTTCTTTAGCAACCTTAGGATCAATTGTTAATTTCATGAAATCCCACGTCGAAATTATTGGTGTATTATAAAGGATACAGGGTGTGAAGAATATATCACCGATAAATGCAAAGATCATAGCAATTGCAGAGAGAAAACCGAATTGGTAGATGATTCCAAAATTTGAAAGTGTCAATACGGCAAATCCAATAGTCAGGGCAAATGAAGTTGAAAGCACTGGCGCAAATTCGTGAATCAAACTCGCTTTCATGGCATCACGGTGATTCTGAATATGCTTCATTTCCTGATTGTAACGAGTCATGAAATGAATCGTATCATCAACCGCAATTCCCAATGCAATCACTGCAACAGAAAATGTTCCAATACTGAGATAAAATCCAAACCAGCCCATTGCACCAAACATGACAATAATTGGAATCATATTAGGAATTAATGCCAACATTCCGGCACGCATGCTAAAGAAAAGTAGTGATATCACTATAAAAATTGTGGCTAACATTAATACCAAATTACTGATAATTCCACGAGCCATGGAGTCTGCTGCTTTACCAATCAAAAGTAATTCTCCAGCCGGTTTAATTTTTAGTTCTCTCGATAATTCAGTATCGATAAACTCGTTCATCTCCTTCATCACTTTACTTAAATATTTAGAACTTCCATCTTCAGCTCTAACAATAATGTTGGTATGTTGAAATTCATAATCAACAAAACGAGCCAGTGTATCCTGATCAATCAGCAATGAATATTGGGTAACTAACTCTGCTGAATCTGGAACTTCATATGCATCAGCAGCCCCATCATTCATCTCACGATTTATGCGTCTGATTAATTTTCCAAAACCAACAACTTTATCAAAACGTTCCTCTAAAAAGTCTTCCAGTTTTGCTATATCGGCCAACAGTCTAGGATTTTTCAATCCCCCTTCTTCAGGTGCTTCAACCATAACAAAAAAGCTGTAGGCACCTGACAATCTTTTATGAATATCGTTAAACTTAATACGGACATCAGATGATTTCTTAAAATAGGCCAGGAAGTCTGAATTAATCTCAACTTTAAAACAGCCTACAATACAGAAAAATAGAAGTGCATAGCAGAATACTAAAATCGGCTTACGGTTATTAATAGTAAAGTCTGCAACACTATGTTCAAACTTTGTCCAGGCAGAAGGGGGTGCATTTGGATCCTCATTAGCGATAACCAGCTTTGGTTTTTTATACAGCTTAAGGATTGAAGGAACAACAAATATAGTTATTATAAAATTGATTGCTATACCGAATGAAGTCGCGATACCAAATTCACGCAAAACTGGTAAATCGTTGCTGATAATTGTAGCAAAGCCAATGAATGTAGTTAATGATGTCAGGCAGATTGCTATTAAGCTTCGAGTCATCATTCGATGAACTGCTTTATTTTTATCTTTCTCAGTCGCTAGACCTTTCATATACTCTGAGAGTAAATGAATATCTTCGGTCGATCCAATAACCAGGAGTAACATTGGGATGATGCCACTAATTGGATTAATGGCAAAGTCCAATAAGACCATGAGCCCAATTGTTAAAATAACACTCATTGCTCCAGTTATTACGGGAATCAAGCAAGCCAGAACTGACCTAAAAAACAAAAACAACACTAGCAATATTGTTCCGACACAAAGTGGAATAAGAGTATTCTGATCTTTTTGAACTGATCGACTCGTTTCTAATTCTAAATAGGGAGAACCGATTGCATACATTTCAATTTTGTCCCCTAATGCACTTTCTATTTTGGCAATATTTTTATCAACTTCAGTTGTGAGGTATTCGCCCAAACCAGGGTTATCAGGTTGCTTTTCAATAAAAATATTAATCGCAGTTGATTTTCCATCCTTAGAAATAACTTCATTGATGATCATTTCATCCTGCTGCGTATATTTTCTAATGGCATCAATTTCTTCCTGATCATAAGGAACAGAAGCCATAACCTGATCTGTATCGAGATAACCACCTTCTTTATCCCATTTAATTTTGAATACAGTTGATAAACTTACGACTCGAGAAACCCCATCCAAATTTTCTGCTGCATAAGTTAAATCCTCAACAGCCTGCAAAACATCTTCCTGAAAAATATTATCACTTTGAACAACAATGATAATTAAAGTATCACCACCAAAGATCTCTTTAACCTTCTCGTTGTAGACTTTATCCGGATCACCCGGGACGATCATACCATCTGCTGTGTTATCAATTTTAACGTCCTTTAAAATCATTAAGAACGGCACACAGAGCATGAAAAATGCAGCTAATATAGTTTTCGGGTATTGTAGCGGTTTGTTAAACATAATCTGTTAGTTTAATGGTTAGTGTTAGTTTCGTGCAAATTTTGATTCACTTACAGGAGTAATAGGCAGCAAAACTTTATAGCTGCCAGGTTGCATTTTTGATACATATTTACGATTGTTGCCAGTCAATCCGTCAATCCATCCAAAATGAACTTCAAGCTCGGAATAACGATCATGAAATTTGCCTAATCCTACATGAATCTGATCAGTGTTGTTACCCGTGTGACCGATTCCTCCATCAACCTGATCGATACAGATATACTCCGCTTGATTTGTATCTTTATTTATGCCAAAAACTTTCACAATTGCTCCAATCGCCAATCTCTCCCTAAAGGATTTTTTTTCACTGTATATACTTGGAGTAGAATTATTGGATTCAGTCAACCAAATTCTCATCAGTAAATATTTATGATTTTTATCAAAATCTTCGCTTTGGTTAAGTTTGTTATGGAAAAAATATGATGGCTCCCATTGATTACTAAATACAAAATCGAGATCGCCATCTTCGTCAATATCGCCAACGGCAATACCCCTACTAAGATCCTGATATCCTTTCATAAAATCCAAATGACCTGAAAGGTCGTAATACCTGCCATCGTGATTAGATTTCATAAATATTGCATTTACCCCATCTCCTCCTAAACCATCTTCACCACCAAATGTTAAATTGGGCCAGATATTTGCAAATTTAATTATTGCGTCATTGCCCATTAATAATTCAGAAAATCGTGCCCATCGTTCATTCTTACCCTTTACAAAACCTGTTGCTTGAATAACTTCCTCAATACCATTGTTATCGAGGTCGGCAAATTTAACATCCCAGGCCCAATGACTGCGCGATAAGCCCATTGGCTCACTTTTATCTTTATACGGGGCAATACCTTTTTTCATAATATCAGTGTCCCCCGTACTCATCCAGACAAAATGACTTTCCTCAAAGGCAAATTCCACAGACATATTACTGACAATAATATCGGGAATTCCGTCTTTATTCAGGTCGGAAAAGTCAACACCCATTCCCTTAAATGAATCATAACCGAGCACTTTTGACTTAGGTGTGAGCCAGTCTCTTTCACCATGAAGAATAAGAAAACTAAATTCCCCTTTTTTAGATTGATTTAACAATAAATAATCAGGTCCAAAATCATTGGCAAAATAAAGCTCAGGCAATAAGTCGCCATTCAAGTCCATTGAGCCGATAGCTAAAGTCCATCCTTTATTGAATCTATCTTCTTCCTCTTTAGAAATATCCTCATATTTTCCATCTGAATAACGCTGTATAGATAAAGAAGCCTCAACAAAGTTTGCTTTATTTAAATTTGAGCCAACAGATTTAAGTCCAGACCATTGAAACACATGGTTTGTCCCTCCATTAAAAGCCATTGACATAGAATCCGGCATTTTAGGCAAAGGCCCTCGCCCCCCTTTATCAGCATCATTAGGATCAAGGTATTGATGCATATCTAGAGCATAATTTCCAACAATCAAGTCAGCATGATTATCGCCATCCAAATCAGTTAAAATAGAAGCATTAGAGTTCCAGACAGTTGGATTGTCTATCAAATCCGTTTTAACAAAATTTTCTGCAGTTAGGGGAGGAATTTTAGATGAATTAATATCTCTTTCTTTTTGATAATAAATTACGGGCGATCTACCCATATAAAAAACCAGTATATCGAAAAGACCATCTTCATTGAAGTCGCCCGGCATTGCCCCCGCTGCTGCAAAAGGAACTTTATGTCCGTTAACTATTGCCCCCATGCTGACATCCGAAGTTTCAAGAACTTCTTGTGTCCATCTCACATCGGTCTTTCCGTTATTAGTATCTAAAGTATAAATGATGACTTGATCAGTGCGTGGCTCAACTAAAACTAATTCATTGGTCAATCCATCATTATTAAGATCAACAAGTGATGCGGAGTTACCGACAGATGCAATCCATTTTGCGATTCTCTTTATTTTTGGATGTACTTCACGACGATATTGAAGTTCACTGACTACATCGGGATCTAATTCCAGTGGAATTTCAATGCGCTCAATATTGATGTCAGTTATCAGACTTTCAGGGTCAGTTACTTTAGGTAATTTACTGAACCAGTAAGCAGTTGCAATCAGACAAATTACTATAAAGCGCTTAACCCATATTCTTACTGTCGTTGATGTTAACATAACTTAAATAATATAATGATTATGCAGTAGCTGCTTCCAATGAATTTTCAGTATTCTTAACCTTTCTTGATTCCATGATATCTCCAATATAAAGTAGTAAGGCTCTTAAACAGCAACTTATTGTCAGGGCAAAAAAGATTCCGTAAACAATGTTGTTATAGGTAATTATATTATAAATTAGCGCCGTAGTGAGACCAAATATTATCTGTTGTTTAGTAGTATGTGGTGTCGTTGCCGGATCAGATATCATATAATAGGTAAATAAGATAAAAGAAACTCCGGTAATCGGTATTAGTATTACATAAGGTGGCATATCATTTATTAGACATCGTATCATACCAAATACAATAAAACCACCCACCCATGATAAAAGTAACGGAACTCTTTTGGTAAATTTAATATTCAAAAACGAACCGGTACAAATAATTAATATAGGTAATACCCAATTATATGCACCGTGAAAATTTTCAGTAAAATGATAGGGAGGCGAAGGAGTAACCCAGTGAAACAAAACAACTGTAGCTGTTAAACCAAAATTAGACGGATTTAAGAAATGTCGCTTTCTTCCGGATAACGTAATTTGAAATAACGCTTTTGAACCCAAACCAACCATAACTGCAAACATAAGTGGAAACAATCTCTCATTGGTGTAAAGTAACATTGAAATCGCCAGTGATGTGATATGGGCAGGCAACATAAAACCAATAAAATTTTTGACTCCACCGCCTAAGAACTTCGGTTTAGTTTTATATACCCAACTATCCAAAAGCGCAAGGATCAGCTCAAATGTGTATCCGGTCAGCAGCGCAACAATTGGCTGGATATAAGATTGCTCAAAGCCAAAAAAAAGATGCCCTAGAATATTAAAAATAGTTATGGCAATGCCAAACCTGATCAATCCACCATAGCGACGTGAATTGTACCAACTCTCATCAGTTTTCATTTATTGTGTGTTATATATTTATAGTTTTTATCTACTTATAAAAAATATTTACACTTAGTAAATAGCAAAAGTTAATCTACAAATAAAACTATAGTTATCTAATTTTTCGATAACAATGGTTTTAAAAGTTAAATACAGAGACAATTGATTTTAAAATATTAAAAAAAATGTAAATAGGCTAAGAAATTACCTTTGAACTTTTAAATAGAACTAATAATTTTGTTTGCATACACCTACAAAATAATTTGTAACAATAAACTCATGTATACTAGACAGCTATCTAAACTAATTATTTATTCTCTTTCAGTAATACTAAGTTTCAATGTTTATCTGGATGGTGATTCAACAGAAGATGATTCTTCCGGTTTTTTTCAACAGGTTGTTGACAATACCAAAGGTGAATTAAAGGCCAGTTACTTTAGCAATTTTGATCAAGACCCTCGAGGTGATGATAAAAATTTTGGCCACATTGATTTGAAGTTAAATTACAAACAAGATATCAGTGATAATGTTTTTCTAAATGTCGTCGGCCGCTTTCGTGAAGATACCGCAAATAGAACACGTGAGACATTTGGTTTTGTAGAAGATTCGGATAGACCTTATCTAGCAACAATTGATGAACTTGTTTTTAGATATAGTGGCGAGAAAATTGAATGGTCGGTTGGAAAGCAGCTATTTACCTGGGGTGTGGCTGATACATTTCGCCCAACTGATCAAATTAATCCAAGTGACTATACAGATCTTCCAACGTCTGAAAAATTAGCAGTTCCAGCTATAACGTTATTTCACAGCCATGAAAAAGTCGACATTCAGGGAGTCATTATACCAGCGTTTACTCCAACAAGACTACCGGGCAGTGATAATCGTTGGGGACCAGATCAATCTGGATTAGCGGCAGGATTTGCACCTTTGTTTGGTGGAGTTACACCAAATTTGGATTTTAGCAGAAGAGAGATACCGGACAAGAAACTTGATACTTTACAAGGCGGTATTCGGCTCACATCCAGTAGTTTAATTTCCGGCTGGGACCTTGGTCTAACTTGGTATACTGGTTATGACCCTATAGGTGTCTATAGAGCTAACATAATTCCGGGTGTTACACCAACAGTTGAGATGATACAGGTTTTTTCAGAATTCCAAGAATTTGGTGCTAGTTTTTCGACTACCTTAAAAGGTGCTGTTGTATATGGGGAAGGTGCATTTCACATCACTAAAGACAATTTGCAGGAAGATTCCTATTTTGAATATGTGTTAGGATTTAATTATACCAATTACGATATTTTAAGCAGTGTATTTGAAGAAATTAGATTTATAGTAGAATATGCCGGTGAATCAGTATTTGATGAACGCACTGATAACCAAACTTACTTTGACACCGGACAATACTTACGTCCTTTTCAAAATTCTATTCTTTGGGGAATTATTTTCAAACACAATATTGATACCGAATTTACATTTGGAGGAGCATACAATATCAATGATGGTGATGCCCTGATCAGTCCTCAATTATCCCATAAACTTCAGAATGGTATGAAAATCATAACTGGCTTTGATATTTTCACAGGAAATGATGATTCATTTTTTGGCCGTTGGGATAATAACGATCGATTTAGTTTAACAGTTGAATATCTATTTTAATATTAAATAAAGAAATATATGAAAAAAATACTATTATCATTAATCATAAGTTTAAGTATCTGGCTGCCATTATCGGCTGCTGATTCACCAACCGGAAAAGAGATTATGGAGATTCAAAAGAATCAACATAAGATAAAAACTGAAGTAACAAAATATGATATGATTCTGGTTGATAAAAAGGGTCGTGAGCGCAAAAGAGTAATTAGTATCTATGTTAAGGATGTTGGTAATTCATTAAATAAAACGATGTTGAAATTTTCAGAACCAGCTGACATCGCCGGTGTTGGTTTGCTCACATGGGAACAAGGTGAAGATAAAGACGATGACCAATGGCTATACCTGCCTGCACAAAGACAAGTAAAAAGAATATCATCTAGCGGTAAGAAAAATCAATTCATGGGTACAGATCTGGCATTTGAAGATCTACGACCTGAAAATCTTCAAGCTAATAATTATAAAGTATTGGGTGAAGAAAAAATTGGCGATGACCTTTGTTGGAAAATAGAGGCAACTCCTGCCACGGCTAAAGAAAAGAAGGATAGTGGATATTCAAAAAGAATTATATGGATCAGAAAAGATATCTACTTCTCAGTAAAGACAGAGTTTTATGACAAGAGAGGTAATTTAGCAAAATTAGGAACTAATGAAGATTTTGAGAATATTGAAGGAAATATTTGGAGAAGTAAAAAAGGCACAACAGAAAGTTTAAAAAGAAAGACAAAAACAATCATGGCAACAACAAGTCGTGATACTAAGGGTTCTTTAGAAGAGAGCTTTTTCTCACAAAATAATCTTAAAAAAGATTAAGATTAATCTGATAAAGCATTAATTATTTATGTTGGGTTACTTTCGATAGAACATAAAATAGAAATAACCCAACAACAAAAATTATAACACTAGTAAATAAGAGTAACCCTTTGGGTTGTACAATTAAAAGTGCACCTAGAAATTGAATTGCAATAATTGCGTATAGCAATAATGCAATAAGGTTTCTTGATTTACTACTTATAAAATATGCTCCTAATGGTGCACCAAAACAGACTACCGGGATGCAAACTAACCAATAATTATGTTCAGCAATACCAAAATCATTGAGTAGATATTTATGTAATAAAAATCCAACAACGGCATTGCTCGCCATCAAAATCACACTTGTCGGTGTAGCTATTTTTTCAGAAAGATTATATCTTAAAGTAATATAGGCAAATGTACAAATATCCAAGCCATTACCAAATATTGAACTGGCGATACCCCCTAAAAATGAGACTACTAATATTGCAATTTTTTCGGAATTATTTAAATCCGGTAGCTCAGTAACTGTATCACGTTTTTTAACAATATTTGTGTAGAGCAAAATAACGCCAAAGCTTAGCCAAATTGTTACAAATGACATTTTGGCATAAGCCGGCTGTATGTGTTGTATGATAAAATATGACCCAAAAATAATGCCAACAGTACCACCAACTAAACCCAGAAAAAGATACTTTCGTTCAATTGGAATTTTTCTGACAAAGATCAAATATGCTGCAGCTGTCATGCCAATGCTTTGAATTGCCAGTGAAAAATTTCGAGCAATTGCCGGTTGAATATCCCATATAAGTGTCATTGCGGGAAAGGCAATTGCTCCCCCACCCTCAGGACTGGCACCGGCTATGAATGATCCAAACGCCATGACAATCATCATAAACCAGGCATCTTTATACACGTGCCAAGATGATGTAGAGGACATATAGTAAAACCAAAGTGATAGTAATATCATCAATGGAACCAGTACAATAAAAATACTTTGTTGCTTATTCTTTAAATTACTCAATCGGATTTAGCAGTTAATGTTTTGTGGATACATATACACTTTAAATGTTTAAAGGCAAGTCTCGTATAAATTAATTACGCATTCTAGATTTCATCTGTTAAAATAAAAATTAGACAATATAAAGTTCAGGCATGTTATTTAATATCAAAATTTCTGATAATATTACAAAAGCGAGACTTGGAGTAATTGAAACTAATCATGGCCAAATAGAGACACCGGTATTCATGCCGGTGGGAACACAGGGAACTGTTAAAGGCTTAACACCAATACAAGTTGAAGAGACTGGTGCTCAGATAATTTTGGGAAATACTTATCACCTAAATCTTAGACCTGGTTCTGAATTGATCTCAAAATTTGGGGGACTGCATCAATTCATGGGCTGGAATAAACCAATACTAACTGACAGCGGTGGATTTCAGGTATTCAGTCTTTCAAAACTAAGAAAAATAACTGATGACGGAATACAGTTTCAATCACATATAGATGGCAAAAAAATATTTTTGGGACCTGAAGAGGTAATGAATATTCAGCGAAACTTAAATTCTGATATCACGATGGTTCTTGATGAATGTCCGCCCTACCCATGCAAAAAGAAGGAATGTGAAATTGCAGTAAATAGAAGTTTGCAATGGGCTAACGACTGTATGGAATTAGCAAATAGAAATGGAATTAAAGAGAGAAGAAATGCAGTCTTCGGAATTGTACAAGGTTCAATATTTGATGATATACGTATTAGATGTGCACAAGAGTTATCAAATTTAGATTTTGATGGAATAGCAATTGGTGGAGTGAGTGTCGGAGAACCAGAAGAAGAAATGTTGAGGCAAGTGAAAGTCACGTCACAACATTTACCATCGAACAAACCCCGCTATGTTATGGGTGTTGGAACACCACCACAACTTTTACGAATGATCGCCATGGGGATTGATATGTTCGATTGTGTAATGCCGACAAGAGCCGCTCGTCATGGCACAGCTTATACACCAGATGGAGTAATTAACATCAAAAACAGTATTTTCAAAGACGACCATAGGCCGTTAGTTGAAAGCCTAAATAACTACACATGTAATAATTTTTCACGATCATATCTTAGGCACCTAATTCTATCAAACGAAAGTTTAGCAGGAGTTTTGTTATCAATCCATAACCTGCATTTTTATTGCAATTTAATGGATCAGGTAAAAGAGCACATAAAAATTGGTGATTTTGACAGATGGCATAAAGATTGGATCAATAATTATATCGGATGATTTATTATTAGTTTAATACATAGAGCTGAGATTTATTAACTTTAAACAACCTGTTAGTCTGACCATTTATTTGAATAATGTTTGAACTATTTCTATACTCATTTAGAATTTCATAAGGTATATTTGTAGATTCAAGATAAAACTGATTCCATTCCAATTCATTAATATCTAATAGTCCGACAAAATAAATATCTCTATTTTTTGATATTGCTGATTCTAATATAGATTTAATTCTTTCAGATAATGCTAAATCATCTAAATTGATACTTAGATTTGCAAAATCCACAAAACTTCGACTTTTTGGATACAAAGATTTAAAATACATAGCTTCATTGCTCCAGTCCATAATAACGATCGCATCTTTGGATACGATATCATTATAACCCTTAGCAATATTCTCTGATAACAAATCCCCTCTTTTAAGTTCTCCCAAAAGAAATTGCTGATTCCATAGCGCAAAGATGCTCAGAATAATTACAGAATAATACTTCCCAAATGTCTTTAGTTTAACTAAATGATAATCATATTTTTTACCAAGCGTGTAAGATAATCCACACAAAAAAATTATCATTGCTAAAGGTTGAAGCCATAATTTAGAATAACTAGGTGCCCAAAAAGAGACAATTAATAAACAAGGTAGCAGTGTGCACAGCCCAAGTATTGTTTTTATCCTGCTAAAATGATGATGAATTAAAAACTTATATGAAAAGCTGGCTGTCATCAAAATTATAGAATAGGTAAAGCAAAATGATAGTGTGTATTTGATTAGATTAACAACTTTATCAGGGTTATTAAAAAATGATTGGCTGATACTATAAAATGGCAAATGTAGAAACATCAGTGGTAAATTATAAATCGTAAGCACAATATTTTTTAAATTCAATTGACCCCAAATATTTTTATCACCAGCTCCCTGTAATGAAAAGAAATATTGAATCATCTCTGCTGGTGAATTCATGCCTTTTCCCAAACTATAAGCTAACCCATATATTATTACTGTATTCACTAATACTGAAACATAGTAAGTACTCAGGAAAACGAATGTTTTTTTGTAGTCTTTTTTTAATGCAGGTATACAAGCGTAAAAAGTAATACCCACAATTACTGAAAACATAGACTGATATGTAGCCATAGCGTATATCAGAAAAAATGAGGATAAATATACCAGTATAAATGATTTTTTATTTAAGCCAATTAGCATCAAATAAAATGAGAGTATGCTAAAAAAGAAACCCGGCATAGGTTCATTGGGGTTAGTTGCGTTAGTTAAGTATGCTGCCGAAAATCCCAAGAATAAAGTACATAGTAGTGAAACAGTCGAAGAAATTTTAAAAAATTTAAGAATTAAATAAAAGAAACACAAACTTAATGCACCGCAGATCACATTAACAATTGTTGCCAATCTAAAAAATTCCATAGGTGTCTCAGCTTGAACACCTATTTTTTCCAATACGCTTACAGCTAAATACAAATTAAATGGATAGAGTAAGTGATTGTTTTTATGTAAATTGACTTCTGCACTATGAAAATTGTGAAAGCATCGTGTTGATCCGTCTACAGAATTTATATTTGAAGAAATAAAATACCCAAAATAAAAAATGAAAAATAATGGAATAATAAAAATAAATTTATCAAATCGACGAATGCGATTTTGCATTTCAATAATTGCAGCGCTGTACATAATTTATGTTTATTCTTAAGTATAAATGAGATTTCATTATTTAACGAAGATAATCATCTTGTTTTAAGAGATTCCGCTAAATTTTAAAATTACGATATCAAAAATGTAATCTAATAGTTAATTATATCGATAAGTTTCCTGATTATATAATCTCATAATACTTCTTATTTTTTTGTTATTTTTTTAATGCTGTTTGATAATATATAAAATTCTTATCTATTTTGAAAAATTTGTATGCATAATATATAAAAAAATTATGAAATAAAGCAAATAGTTGTGTTGTAATATCAAAATCTGCATAGAAATAAATATTTTTGAAGTCTAATAATTTCATTCTGTTTAATACTAGTTTACATTGTCTGCTATAAAACGATGCCGGAAATATCCTGATTAAACAGCAGAATTTATCAAATGAACTCACTCAAAATAAAGTACCATAGCAGTTAATAATATATTATTTTATTGAAATATTGGTAAAAACCTTCCAAATAGCGTTAATTTCGAGTCTTTGATCAAATCAAATTAAAAAATCAAATATATATAAATTATGCGAATATTAGTAACTGGAGGTGCCGGCTTTCTTGGAAGTCATCTATGTGAAAGATTAATAAACCAAAATCATGATGTCATTTGCCTGGATAACCTGTTTACGGGTAGAAAAGAAAATATAATACATCTTCTGCAAAATTATAAATTTGAATTATTACGTCATGATATAATAGAACCATTTTTACTCGAAGTTGATCAGATTTACAACTTGGCTTGCCCAGCATCCCCTATTCATTATCAATATAATCCAATTAAGACCAATAAAACATCCGTCATTGGAGCAATAAATTGTTTAGGTTTGGCAAAACGTGTTAAAGCAAGAATTCTACAGGCATCAACATCTGAAGTATATGGAGATCCTGCAGTTCATCCACAAACAGAAGATTATCGGGGTAATGTAAATCCAATTGGCCCAAGATCTTGCTACGATGAGAGTAAAAGATGTGCAGAAACATTATTCTTTGATTATCACCGTGAAAATAAAGTAGACATACGGGTAATTAGAATTTTCAACACATATGGGCCAAGAATGCTAGCCGATGATGGAAGGGTTGTTTCAAACTTTATAGTGCAGGCAATTAAAGGAAATGACATAACAGTTTATGGAGATGGATCGCAAACACGATCATTTTGTTATGTTGATGACCTAATAGATGGAATGATTAGAATGATGGAACAAGAAGAATTTGTAGGACCAGTTAATCTGGGTAATCCAGGAGAATTTACGATTATGGAATTAGCGGAAAAAGTTATTAAGATGACAGGGAGTTCATCAAAAATAATTAAAAGCCCATTGCCTGTAGATGATCCTCTTCAAAGAAAGCCGGATGTAACATTAACTGAAAAGTATTTGAACTGGGATCCTAAATATAATCTTGATCAAGGTCTTGTTAAAACAATTGAATACTTCAGAAGTGCAACTTAATTTAGATTAATATTGAGCGAAAATATCAGCTCAATTGAACGATAACAGAATATAAAACTTAAATTAGTTTTTTAAATTCAATTACTTTCTCAGATAAGTTGAGGTTATAAAAATTCATTTGTCATTGATTACAATCAAGTTAGATACCAGCTTTAATAATTCTGGCGTTGAGTATATACAATAAATTTCAGTTCAAAATATTATTTCCTCATACAAGTTTTTGTTAAATAGCCATTTTGGCCAATCTCTTCGAACAGTTCATCTGATTAAATTTAATAGAATATTGAAAAAATATTTTGATTTGCCAGATCACAATTAGAAATATAGAGAAGCGACCTTATGATTTCAAAATTATTCAAACGTTTTTCAGGAAGCCACTATCGAAAATTCATTAAAGAAGTTCAGCCGATAGTAGATAATATTATTCGAATAGAAGAAACTTATCAAAAACTTACTGATGATGAACTTAAAAATAAGACTAACGAATTTAAAGATCGGATAAAAAAAGGTGAAAGTTTAGATGATATTTTACCCGAAGCTTTTGCAACTGTAAAAAATACTGCCCGTAGGTTAATGGGTAAGGAAATTGTCGTTAGCGAACATCCTTTAGTTTGGGATATGATTCATTACGATGTTCAGTTAATTGGAGGAATCGTATTACATCGTAACAAAATAGCTGAAATGGCTACTGGTGAGGGCAAAACTTTAGTTGCCACCTTACCGCTTTATCTGAATGCGCTCACTGGCCGAAATTGCCAATTGGTTACTGTAAATGACTACTTATCACGAAGGGATTCTGAATGGATGGGTTATATTTATAAATTTCTTGGCCTAACAGTTGGCTGTATTCAAAACTGGATGGGGCCGGCAGAAAAAAAAGAAATGTATAAGTGTGATATTACTTATGGCACAGCCAGTGAATATGGGTTTGATTATTTACGAGATAACGGAATGGCCACACGAGGTGAAGATCAAGTACAACGTGACCATTATTTTATCATTATCGATGAAGTTGACTCAATACTTATTGATGAAGCTAGAACACCTCTCATTATTTCCGGACCTGCTCAGGCCACTCGAGAACTTCCATTTAATAAATTAAAAGCACCTATTGAGCGTTTAGTTAAACAGCAGTTAAATTTAGGTAATCGCCAAATTTCAGATGCTAAAAATATTTTGGAATCTGAAAGTGATGAAGATGTTGATGTCAATTCTGCTTATGAAAAAATTTTACAGGTAAAATTAGGATCCCCGAAAAATAAACAGTATCTCCGTTTGATGGAAAATGGTGCAATTAGAAAAACATTTGAAAAATATGAATTGGATATGCACAGCGATTTTAATCGCCATCAGTTTTATGCTTTAAAAGAGGAATTATATTATGTAATCGATGAAAAACAACATACCGCAGATTTATCTGAGAAAGGTAGACGGTTTCTAAAACCTGACGACGATGATGCTTTTGTCTTGCCGGATTTACCAACCATATTTGTTGATGTTGATAAGGATGAGACCTTGGAACAAAAAGAAAAAGATGTCGCAAAAGCTGCAGCTCAGGAAAGATTTGAACTCGTTTCAGAAGATATTCATGGAATAAGCCAATTGTTACGCGCCTACTCTCTTTATGAAAGAGATGTCGAGTATGTTGTCAAAGACGGTAAGGTTATGATTGTCGATGAAAACACTGGTCGAGTTATGCCGGGTCGACGCTGGAGTGATGGATTACATCAGGCAGTTGAGGCAAAAGAAAATGTAGCAATTGAAAAAGAGAGTAAAACTTTTGCTACCATAACGATTCAAAATTATTTTCGTCTCTATGACAAAATTGCCGGAATGACGGGAACTGCAGAAACGGAAGCCAACGAGTTTAATGATATTTATAAATTAACCGTCATGGTAATACCGACGAACAGAGAATGCATGAGAGTAGATAAAAATGATGTTATCTATAAAACACGTCGTGAAAAATATAACTCTGTCATAAAAGAAATCCAGGTTGCTCATGAAAAAGGTCAACCAGTACTGGTTGGAACATCGTCAGTTGAGTCATCTGAAGTTGTACACCGAATGCTCCAAAGGGTAAAAATACCCAACAGTGTACTCAATGCTAAATTCCACGAACAGGAAGCTGAAATCATTGCTAATGCAGGTCAACGGGGTTCAGTGACAATTGCTACAAATATGGCAGGACGTGGTACGGACATAAAATTAGGTGAAGGTGTTGCAGAACTGGGAGGTCTCTATGTTATAGGAACAGAAAGGCATACTTCGAGGCGTATCGATCGACAGTTGCGTGGCCGATGTGCCAGACAGGGTGATCCCGGCTCAACAAAATTTCATTTGTCTCTAGAAGATGATCTCATGCGATTATACGGTCAAGCAGGTATGGCTGGAGCAATTTTAGAAAAAACGTTTGTTGAGGGTGAACCGATGGAACATAAAATGCTCAATACTGCTATTGAGCGTGCCCAAAAAACAGTTGAGCAACAACATTACTCAATTCGTAAACGTTTACTGCAGTATGATGATGTTTTAAATAAACAACGTGAAATTATTTACAGTATAAGAAACGAAGCTATCAATACCGAAAAACCAAAGGAGCTGATCTTTGAATTAATAAATGAAGAACTAGAAAGCAGATTAATTAATTCTGGTGTCGGCGATCCCAAGGCGGAAGACTTTGATACATATGAAAATTTTATTAGCTGGGTAAATTCACATTTCCCTATTTCCTTAAAAAAAGAAGAAATTGAAAATTTAAATAATGCTGATATCCAAAAATCAATAATTGAAAAAGTGAGTAAAGCATATGAAACAAAAGAATCTGTTGAAGATCCTGATGCATTAGTTTCTCTTGAAAGATATGTTTTAATTAACTCAATAGATCATGACTGGCAGGATCATTTAACTGAAATTGATGAGTTAAGACAAAGTGTAGGGCTTCGCGGTTATGGCCAGAAAGATCCGTTAAACGAATTTAAAAGTGAAGCTTTTGTCTATTTCGAACAAATGATGAATAGTATTCGTTCTGAAGTTTGTACAGGTTTATTTCGTTCTGCAACAAATATGAAAGCATTTGAAAATATGCTTTCTTTACTCTCACGCAAATCCAGGGCAAGCGGTCCATCACTTGAACAAGCCACTCAACTATCAAGTTCACCAGTAGGTGGTTCTAAGGAAAAAAGAACTAGTACCGGTAAGTCTGCTGACGATATTACATTACCAAAAGTATCAACAGCTTTAAAACGAGATACCCCGAAAGTTGGTCGTAACTCACCCTGCCCGTGTGGAAGTGGAAAAAAATATAAAAAATGTTGTTATCCCAAGTTTGAGTGATGTTGTAAATTGACTATTACAAATAAACACCACCGCCCAATAAAATATTTTTATTATAAAGTGCACAAACCTGCCCGGCTGCCAGTGCTCTTTGTGGTTTAGTAAATTTTATTTTAGCTTCGTTATTGGAAAGTGGTGTAAAACAAATTTCCTGTGATGGATCTCTGTATCTAGGTTTTGCTAATATATTAACAGATTGAACAATAGGTTCGTTCACATAACTGAGATTTTTTAAAACATATTCCTGCCCATATAAATCAGGTGTCCCAGGTTTATCAAATGTTACTATTAATCTGTTGTTATTTATGTCTTTTGCCTTAACAACATAATACTCGTCATTAGAATTTGATGGAATCCCTATGCCTTTTCTTTGGCCGATGGTATATAGATGTATACCGTTATGCTTGCCTAATACACGACCGTCATCTGAAATAATATCACCGGGTTTCTTTGGAATAAATTTATCTAAAAAATCAGCCATCTTAACTTTGCCTATAAAACAAATACCCTGGCTATCTTTTTTTTGAGCATTGGGTAAATTATATTTAATGGCAAAATCTCTAACCTGCGGCTTTGTCATATCGCCAATTGGAAAATAAGAGTAACGCAATTGTTTCTGGCTGAGCAAAGCTAAAAAATAAGATTGATCTTTATTTTGATCTCTGCCCTCACAAATTTCAAAGTTGCCCATTTCATTTATCTGTTTTCTACAATAATGACCGGTAGCAATTCCATCGTATCCATTCTCTATTGCATAGTTTAAAAAAATACCAAATTTTATTTCACGATTACAAATTACATCAGGATTAGGAGTAATTCCTTTACTATAACCATCAATGAGATAATTAACAACCAATGATCGGTAATCCTTGATGAAATTAATTACTTCAAAATTTATCCCAATGATATCAGCTACCGCCTGAGCATCTTTTATGTCCTGCTCCCAAGGACATTCGCCAAATATATTTTCCTCATTAATCCAATTCTTCATGTAGGCACCGGAAACATTAAAATCTTGTTTTTTAAGCAACAAAGCTGCAACAGCACTGTCGACACCACCTGACATGGCTACAAGAATTTTTTTCATAATAATAACCGTTAACCTTAATTAATAAAATTACATGAGAGAGAAATACATACTTAGATTAATTACAATATTTTCAATTAACATATTACTACTAATTGGTAATTTAAAAGGTGAAGTAGAACTGAGAGGTTCAAAAAATGAGCTTAAAGATTATTTCATTAGAGAAATACCTACGACCACTTTAACTGTAGAAAACGAAACAAAGATAACTGCTAATCAAGCTATTTTAACTCTCAAAATAACTACTGAAGATCAAAAATTATCCAAAGCATTGCGCAAAAATACGACTAAAAAATCCAATATAATAAAATTCTTGTCTAACAATGGCTTCGACAAAGATGGAATTATTTCTGAAAGATTTTCTTCAATCCCCAAACAGAGTTGGAGTAAAGATAAAGTTAAACGTTATTTAATAACTAATTATCTTAAAATAACAATAATAGATGGACCTCAGTTTGAAGTGTTAGCTAGAATAGTGGATGAAAATAAAGAAGTTAAATATGACTCGATCCAATTCAAACACTCTGATGAGGAAAATCACAAAAATGACTCAATTGAAAAAGCAATTAGTAAGTTAAATAATAAGAAATCCAAATATGAAAAAGGATTCAGTATTTCATTAAAACTTACTGATATCATTGAAAATGCATTCGTAATAAATAATGCAGCAAATATACCGCAACCAAACTATAGCAATAGTCGTTCAAAAGTTAATTATTTATCTGAAGTTGATTTAAGTGCAGTAGCTCAAACCAGTAATAGCAGTGGATTTAACTCATTTGGCGAAATAATATATAAAACAGTGTTAACCGGTCAATATCGTCTCAACTAACCTTGAGATCGTTGTCTGAATCCTTCATACAATATTACAGAAGATGCTACGGATACATTGAGTGAATCTACCTGACCCTGCATTGGTACTGTAACAAATTTAACATTCTGAAAATCATTCCAATAACTAGAAAGTCCCTCATTTTCACTTCCGACTAACAAAGCAGTAGATAACTTAAAATCAATTTCCCAATACAATTTTTCACTAGCTGGTGAAGCGGCAATCATTTGAACTTCATTTTTTTTCAACCAGGAATTTAGAGACATACCATCAGCTATAACAAACGGCACAGAAAAAACAGAACCTTGTGATGATCTTATAATATTGGGGTTATAAATATCGGTTACTGGATCAACCAATATTATAAAATCCACGCCAACAGCATCAGACGTTCTTAATAGTGCACCCAAATTACCCGGTTTTTCTATATTCTCAACTATTAGGATCAGTGGATTTCCTGTTAAGTGAATATCATTTAAATTACTATTGTTTTGCTTTGTGATTGCTAAAAACCCTGATGGATTTTCCCTATAGGTAGATTTAGACAAAATTTGTTTATTAATTGAAAATATCGATTCACTTCTAAGTGCTGCTTCCTTAATCAAATTTTGCTCGTTCTCATTAATAATATTTTCAACAACTACTGCCAATTCAATAAATTCAATATTATTCTGTAATGCCAATTTTAATTCACGAAATCCTTCAATTAAATACACTTTTTCCTGACGTCGAAAATTTCCTTTTCTCAATTTTGCCCAATATTTAACTCGATGATTCTGTGTGCTGCTAATGCTTTCAATCGAACTTATATTTTTTAGAAAATTCATCTATCAATTATAGCTTCAATAATTTACCCTCATATGTTGAATAAATATAGGCATTAATTTGTTTGGAAAAAATGTGCTTCAATGCCTGCTGGTAAGCATAAATCTGATCTTTATACCGTTCAACTAACACTTCTGTTTTCTTGCCATCAATAACATCAGTCTTCCAATCAATAATAGTAATAAGATTTTGTTTCTGATTATAACAAACTAAATCAATAATACCTTCCAAGACTTCATCATTATTTTTTTTCCACAAAAATGGAGATTCTGATTTAATAATACTTTTATCATCCTTTAAAAGTTGAATCACTTTAGACTTTAAAAATAGATCAATTTCTTTTTTACCTCGCTCAGGAACGGGACAATTATTCAGCTCAGTATTCATATAGTCCAACATCTCGTTCACCGATTTATCCCATGCAATAAATTCCATCATATGATGCCACCAATTGCCGTAGTTGAGACCTTGTTGTCGATTCAATAATTCTTCTGAACCTGAGAATTCATTTATTGTAATTTTCTCGTCATCATAATCTATACTCTCATGGCTTAGACTACTCGGTGTTATTCTTTTCGGGAAATTTTTTGAATGATTTAAAATTTTATCAATATCCAATATATCAGAATCAGGTTTAAATTTTTTAGTAGTTACAAATTCACTTCTTTTATCAAAATCAATTTTTAGATTCATAAATTCTCCAGATAGCTCATTCCAAATATTTTCGTTTTTCTGATTCTTTAAAACCAAAAGTTTGTCGGCAAATGAATTATTCTGTTTTTTAAAAAATGAAGAATCATTTAATAAAACAAGAGAGTTTCTTGCACGTGTCATCGAAACATAGAGTATTCTTTTTAATTCTTCTTGCTCACACTTTTTAGCATTATCAATCAAACCTGTATTATCGTATTGCTTGCTCATAATAATCTTACCCAAATTACCCGAACTTGGTTTAAAGTAATGCGGATAAGATAAATTTGGTGAACTTATCGGGCGGAAAAAAAATGGTAGTATTACGGCATCCCACTCTAAACCTTTTGCATTGTGGCATGTGATAAGCTGTAAATGTCCTTTTTTAACATCGATCTCTGATATTTTTTCAGAAAATCCGTCCCTTAATTTCTTGGCAAAATCATTTAATGTTAAGTTGTCATTCTCGGATTTAGAGGCTGAAAGCAAAATAAGATTTAGAACATCAGTATTTTCAGATAAATTTATATCTGGCAAAACTTCCAAACGTTTATACAAACTAGTTTCGTCTATGATTTTTTCTACAGATTCTCTTAACGATAACCCAATTACACTCTCACGTAAATCAACTAGTTTATTTAGTGTATTTGCTATATTATTATCGGAACCCGCTTTGAACATTATTTGCAAACTATGTGGCGTTTTTTTAGGAGCATCAGAGTTTCTCCAACTGTCATTAAAAACTTTCATTTCATAATCAGACACCCCAAAAATTTCTCTTAAAACACCAAATATTTCGAATGAATTCTCTGGTTCAGCCAATATAGTTACCAATGCAGTTAGCCAAATAAATGCGGGATTGTCAGATATAGTTTTTGATCTCGTATGCAACTGAGTTTTTATATTAATTTCAGACAACCCGTTGTTCAGTGCCTCTAGCCAATTGTTTCTGGGACAAATAACAGCAACGTTAGACCAATCTCTCGCCTGCAAATTTTCTAACGTCAAATTGTTTAACCATGAGGCTAACTGTACTGAGTATTCTTTACCAAGTTCGTTGATATTTTTTTTATCATCATTGAGAGAATTATAATGAAGATTGATTTTAACAACCTGTCCGACAATTGCATTTGATAAATTTTGTAGTCGAGTAAATTGTGAACCTGAGTTCGTGTGACCAATACTGGAATTATCCATAATATTCGGGAATGTATCATTAACTAATTTCACTATATTCCTGGCACACCTTCTGGTCACTGAAAAAACCAGTTCTTCTCCTGATTCTGAATCAATAAGCTTTCTATGAACTTTATTAAATGTAGCCAAGTCAGCTCGACTGCTATAAATTGATTGTTGAGGGTCTCCAACCATACAAAATTTCCCAGCTTCCGGCTCTGTTCCTCCTTCATTCAACCAAATACCTTTGGCATCCACAGGTCTGCTAATTTCTGTGAGCAATTTAAATTGAGCGGCATCAGTGTCTTGTGCCTCGTCAAGAATTACCCAATTTCTATTTAATCTAATTTCTTCAGCGATAGTTTTATTCTCAAACAATCTAACAGATAAATTAATCAGGTCGCTATAAGTTAGTTGTGATTTAGATATTCTAAAATTTTGGAACTCAATTGATAAATTCTCAATGACCTTTAATGTAGTAATCGACAACCACTCATGTAACGGTTGAAAAGTTTCACACCAAACTCTTTTAAATTCCTTTCCGCCATTTGCACATTCAGGTAATGCAAGAAATGAATTTTTTTGATCGATAAATTTTTGCCATTCGCCAATTATCTTTTTACCTGCAGCTATACTATCTTTAGTTTTATTATTTGCTGCAAAATTTAATATATTTTCAAAATCCAAATTAGGGTATGGCAGGTCATTGAGTGAAGGATTACCAAATCCTTCAAAGGTACGCACTAGTGAATATATTTTCTCTAACTTAATATGCTTCAAATATTTTGATCTAATATTGTCTGAAAGCACACTGGTTATATTCGTAGTGTTACCAATAAACTCATTCCATAAAGAGTCTGTATCACTTACAATGTTAATACTACCAGACAATCCAATTGAATAACCAAAATTATTTAATAAATCTAAACACAAACTATGGATAGTTCCAAAAAATGTAGCATTAAGGTGCATTAAAGTGTCTATAGATACACTACTTTCATACAATTTTTCCTGTGCACGTTGAAACATTTCATTAGCAGACTTACGTGTATAAGTTACTAAAATAAGCTTAGGTAAAAGCGGATCTGTTCTATGTAAATCTGTCAGTGCCAAATTTACAACACGATCAACAATAGCACTTGTTTTACCAACTCCGGCAGGTGCGATAACTGAAAAGTTTCTATCAAGGCAGTTTACAAACTGGTCTCTATCAAATTGATCTGGAAATTCTATATTCACCAATAACTAAATTTTTTTTAATTAGCTGATTATTAGTAAATTTTATCTGTAAATAAACTATTAAAACTAACAACCAGCTAAATTATCTTACTATATTCAATACTATCTCCTTGAAATTAATATTTTAGATTGCATTTCAAAAATTTGTTGTAGTAGCATTTTTCATACTATCTGAATACTCAAAACATATAACCTAAACAAAATTAGATATGCTTAAAACAAATGTTTTAATTCGTTACGTTATCGCTATTCTTCTTCCAATTCAATTATTTGCAGGCGGTTTTCGATTGCCCAATCAGGATGCACTCGCAACGGCTAGAGGAAATGCATATACTGCATCAGTTGATACACCTGCAGCAGTTTATTATAATCCGGCTGCATTATCATTAGTAGACGGTACAGAAGTATCAGCGGGTGTTTATATCATTAAACAAAAAATAGATTTTGAAAACGCCGGGGTAAATGCAAGTACAGATAACAGTTGGGAGATGATTCCACATTTTTATTATAAAACATCGATATCAAACAGTTTAAGTGCAGGCCTTGGATTTTATACTCCATTTGGCATGGGAAATATATGGGGAGAAAATACACCGTTTGCTCAAATTTCAACTGAAGCAAGCATTGCTAATAATACACTCTCTCCAGTGATAGCTTACAAATTTAATGAATGTTTCTCTATTGGCGGTGGATTAACATTAAATTATATTGAATCAGAATTAAAATTCCTAACTACCTTGGGTGGGGGTGCAATTGGACCTGAATTCAAATTTAAAGGAGATGATTTAGATCTCGGATATGTTTTTTCACTATTATTTCAACCGAATGAAAGGCATTCTTTTGGCCTATTATATCGAAGCCATGTTGACCATGAACTCAAGGGTTATTCAGTTGTTGCAGGAACACCTCGCTTGGGAACTAAAGGTGAACTTGATGTCCCGGACTACATTGATATCGGCTACTCCTATAGCCCTACTCCTAACTGGAATATAGAATTTAATATTGAGTGGATTAATTATGACAGAATAAATACTATCGTTTTAGATAATGGTACAGGGGCACTAATACCACTGCCATTTAACTGGGAATCTCAATTCATTTACATAATCGGTGCGTCGTATTACCACGATGATTATATATTCAGCATAGGTTACGATTTCAATGAAAATGCCATGCCTGACACTTTTTACAATCCATCTGTTGGGGATGCAGATCGCAATTGGTTGAACTTTGGTGTCAGTAAAGTTAATGATGGATTTGACTGGCACTTTGCATACCAATATGGATTTTCTGATCGAACAGTTTCAAACCCAGGTGGGGCATTTGCTTTAACTAACGGCAATTATGATGCAGATATTCATGCATTCGTTCTATCTTTTGATTTCAAGTTTTAAGTAATTTCTATAATTACTTTTCTAAAAATAATTTTCTGGAGTTCCTGAATTGTTGCATAACTTTCTTCATTGGTATTTCAATTAAGAAAGGGAAAAATCTATGAACAAACCATAGAAACTTTGCATGAAATGGAAATATAATGAGAGCTTTATTTTTATAGGTACCTTTTAAGATTTCCTCAGCTGCACATGCTGCTGAAATCATTTTAAACGGAATCTTATTAATAAAATCATCAAGTTTAGCATTGATCACAGTACCAGAAGTGTAAATGCCGGTATCGACATACCCTGGACAAGCAACATTAATATTTACTCCGAATTCTTCTGCTTCAATTCTAAGTGACTGTGACAATCCTAGAACTGCACTTTTACTTGATGCGTAAGCAGCAGCTGATGGATAGCCAACTAACCCGGCAGTAGAAGCTACATTTACAATAGAGCCACTTCCCTGTTGAGTCATTATCTTATAGACTAGATCTATCCCATTGATGACGCCCAATAAGTTGACTTTGATAATTTTATCCCAGTGATCCAGTGACATATCAAGCACTTCACTAAATAGCGTTACTCCGGCATTATTGAATAAAAAGTCAATACGTTGATACTTCTTTAAAACGAAATCAACCATGTTACTAAAAGCATCATAATCTGAAATATCAATATGATAAGAATGAGCGTTTCCTCCCTTGTCGTTTATCTCCTGAACAATTTTATCTACATTATTCTTATCGATATCAGCTGCAATTATCGTTGACCCCAAATCGGACAAATGTCGACACATTTCCCTTCCAATACCGGACGCACTACCGGTTACAATCGCAATTTTATTTTTATAATAAGCGTTCATTACAAATTTAAGAAAAGCTTGTTTCCTCAGTTTATTAATTATGTTAACTTATGCAAATTTCATTTTCTGATTTTTCTAAAATCTTTTATCAGTTTAACTAAATTGGGTCTGAGAAAATTTGGGTGTAGTCTAAATGCCCACCATACAAGACGTGCATAAAAAGGAAAGATGATAAGACCTTTATTTTTCTCGACACCTTTTAATATACTTTTTGCCGCATCTGCCGAATTGATAAATGGGAAATTGATCGTTTTCAGTATCTTATCGAGATCTGCTCTTAATATAACGCCGGATTTAAAAATTCGCGTGTTAACATAACTTGGACAAACTACACTCACATTGACACCATAATATTTGGCTTCGAATCGCAAGGATGTAGATAATCCAATCACCGCACTTTTAGTGGCTACGTAGGCAGTTGCAGTTGGATAACCACCTAATGCTGCTAATGAACTGACATTAACGATATGGCCATATCCTTGCTTTACCATCACCGGATATACTGCGGATACTCCATGAACAACACCCATTAAGTTTACATCAATTAATTTTTTCCAATGACCAATATCCATATCCCTAACTTCACCCAATAAAGTGATTCCCGCATTATTAAATAAATAATCGATAGATCCTTCTTCACTAACAGTTCTCTTGATGATTTCTTGAAAACCTTCAAAATCTGTAACATCAAGTTTAGCAGCAATCGCAGCACCGCCGGCGGACTTTATATTATCTGCAACTTGATTAATATTTTCATCTCTTTTGCCTGTTACGATCACTTTTGCCCCCTGTTTAGCCAAAGTCATTGCTAACGACTCTCCGATCCCGGATCCCGCTCCAGTTATAAAAGCTATTTTCCCAGAATAACGTGACATATTACAATAAAGATTAATCTATAATTTTAATCGCTCAGTTAATAAGTTTACCTGCAAGCCGGGAATGAAATCAGAAAACTGTTGTTCATCCGGAGTCTTGTTGAGTGCGTTTTGCACCATGCCCATTTTGGCATCAAGATTATCAATAAGTGAAACAAAAACTGCTTCAGGCGTTGATGGCAGAACTGCTGCACCCCACTCTAACTGGCCTTGATGGCTTAAAATAATATGTTCAAGCCGATCCAACAAATCCGGGTTGAGTTTCGCCTTAATTCCGGCTTTCCTGACATAACGATAACCAATAACAATATGGCCAAATAAACGTCCATCTTTACTTTTCTTCGAAACCAAATCACCCTCATACTCTAAAGTTTTGCCAATATCATGAAGTATTATTCCGGCTATCACTAGATCAGCATTTACCTCCGGATAAATAGGCAATAGAGCAATTCCCGATCTTAGAATATGTACTGTATGCTCCATGAGGCCGTGTCGATAAGCATGATGCATCGATAGACCACCGGGCGTGTTTTTAAATTTTTCTTCAATGTAAGATAATGAAACTTTTACAGTTTCTCTCAGTTCTGTATTATTAATTTTTTCTATACCACTGCATAATTCTTCCCAAAGCATAACTGGATCTTCATTTGAGGTATCAACAATATTTTGCAGCAGATTTCCTTCTATTATCTGTTCCTCAGAAAGCTCAATAACACTAGTAACTTTTGGAGAAAATCGGTTTTGATAGTATTCAGTAACGCCTTCAACTTTCACCACACAACCATCTTTTGAATCATGGAAAAATCTAAAGGCTGCCGTGTCGCTAAAGCAAATTACATTGAATGAACCAGTCTTGTCAGCCAATTCAACAGATAAAAATTCAGACCCGTTTTTTGCAATTTTAATTGCAACTTTCTTAACTAACAAAACGCTCTTAAAAGTATTAGTTAGTTCGACTGGTAATGATTTTATTTCGAGGACACTGAGAGTTTCTGCCATAAGTTTTAACTATTAATATCTAATAACTGTTAGAGCTTTAGCAACTGCTAGTAAGGTACTAGCATCCATACGAGCTTTATAATCCGGATTAACGTGTGAAAATTTAATTTTCTGATCTCTTCCAACAATAAACACTGAAGGTACGGGTAATAAATGATGCGTCTCTCCCGAATCAATTTCCAGATCCAGACCCTTACTTACATAACGATTAAAAGTAATATTATCTACAGTGAAACTCACACCAAAATGTTTAGCAGCACGCATTTTACTATCTGACAATAATGTATAGGATAGTTTATTCTTGTCTATTGTTATTTTTTCCTTCTCTGGAAGATCCGGACTAATTGCAATTAACTGATATCCCAGCCCGATTAATTCTGCACTAATACCTTCAAGGTTGCTGAGATGATTATTGCAAAATGGACACCATCCGCCTCTGTAAAATATAATAATCGCAGGTTTTTCAGAGACTAGATTTCCCAAGTCCACCATATTCCCCTCAATATCTTTTAACCTGATCTGACTCACTGATTGACCAATTAATATTGGACATACGTCTTCCGGTGATTCAATTATTACTTTAGAGTAAAGAGAGTTCGATTGTAATAGAACTGCTAACACTATAATGGGGTAAAACCATTTCTTAATTTTATTTCTATTTATCATAAATAATAATTTTGGGTTGATTAATAATTAGGGTAAATTAACGATCACATTCACCGAGGACAAAATCAAGGCTTCCTAAAATTACCGGGATATCGCCAACCATGCAGCCTTTTAGCAAATGTGATAATATACTGAGATTGCAAAAGCTTGGTGCCCTGATCTTAAGCCGATATGGCACTCCTCCACCTTTAGAAACAATAAAAAATCCAAGAGATCCCTTAGGATTTTCAGCTTCGAAATAAACTTCTCCAGGTTGCATTTGTGGCCCTTCAGTAACGATCATAAAATTCTGAATCAACTCCTCCATACTACTTAATATTTTACCTTTAGGAGGTGGAAATATTTTTTTGGCATCTTCAGCATACCAGAGACCATCTGGCATTTTATCAATTGCCTGATTAACAATTCGAATGCTTTGTCGCAGCTCTTCCATGCGAACAAGGTAACGATCATATGAATCTCCGGTTGAACCAACCGGCACATCAAAGTCATACTGTTCATAACCACAGTAAGGTTTATCTTTTCTCAAATCAAAATCTATACCCGTTGCTCTTAAATTTGGTCCGGTTAGACCCCAGGACAGTGCATCTTCTTTACTAATAACTCCAATACCCACAGTTCTGTCATAAAATATTTTATTCCGCGTGAGTAAATTATCGACTTCTTCTAACGTAGCCTCAATTTTATTGAGTGTATTTTTAACTTTACCTAACCACCCTTCAGGAATGTCACGAGCAACTCCGCCAATGCGCGTATAGCTTGTAGTAAAACGTGCACCCGTCAACTCTTCGAACAATGAATACAGCCTTTCTCTTTCAGTGAAAGTATACATAAATACTGTTAACGCACCAGTATCCATTGCATAAACACCCACACCGAGCAAATGCGAAGAGAGCCGGGCTAACTCACAACAAATAACTCTTATAGCCTGGCAACGCGGTGGAATCGTTATATCTGCCAGCTTTTCTACAGCAATAGCATACGCAACATTATTAGCCAGAGGTGCTATGTAATCGAGTCGATCCGTATAAGGAATAAACTGATTATAGGTCATATTTTCAGCAATCTTTTCATCACCGCGATGTAAATAACCGATTACCGGATCGCACTTAGTAACGACCTCCCCATCAAGCTCAACCATCAATCTCAATACACCGTGAGTACTCGGATGTGATGGCCCAACATTGATCTCCATTCTTTCACCATTTATTTCCGAGGCAAATTCGACAGATTTTTTTGCAGAATCTCCGATAGATATTTCAGATTCAATAGGCATATTTAAAAGATATATTAATTACAATTTGGTTTTTCTCGCTGTTCTGTCCAACTTTGGTCCCGAGCCCTGGGCTCGTTATCACTCATAAATCCTTTCGGGTTAGAATGAAAAGGTCCACCCATCATCGGCGCAGATTTTACTTTTGCTCCGGTTACTTCAGCAATTTCACTGGATGGCAAATCTACCTCAATACCAGCCAATGGAAATTCTTTTCGCAATGGATAGTAAGGGTAATCATCCCACATCAGAATACGTTTTAAATTAGGATGGTCGATAAATTTTATACCAAACATATCAAAATTTTCTCGTTCATGCCAATCTGCTGCTTGCCAGATCTTTACCACAGATGGCATTTCAGGCATTTCATTATTTAGGCAATCAGAAGTTATGCGAATATATTGATGTTCAATTGTTGAATAGAGATGATAAATTACAGAAAACCGAACTGCTTCATCATTCCAGTCAACACCTGAAACATCGATAAGCATGTTAAAATTATACTGATCCCTTAAATTTGTTAAAAATTCAACCAAATCATTCGGCGGGCATTTTAATGAAAGATAATCCAGACTCTCTCTTTCACTTAAGAAGTCATATGATTCCAGTAATTTTACTTTTAAATCATCAGGCATAATTCAAAATATTAGTAACTACTCAGCATTTCTATAAATACCAGGTTTTCAAATCTATTTTTGTAGGGCTCGAACTTGTTCGATGCCTTGTATGGATACTCAGCATCTAGAGGCACTCCGCGAGCGGAGACCCTACAATGAAAGTCAAATAAATAATTAATGTCTAATCTCATGCTAAGTTATTACGAAAATAAATTATTTTTTGCGGAGTAAATTCTTCACGGAACTCTCGCCACTAATTTTTTCCTGTAGTCGCATCATCCCATCAAGAAGAGCTTCAGGTCGTGGTGGACATCCACTGATATAGACATCGACCGGCACAATTCGATCGACACCCTGCATGACAGCATAGGAGCGATACATACCGCCTGTTGAAGCGCATGCACCCATGGCAACAACCCACTTGGGCTCAGCCATCTGATCATAGATCCGGCGAACGACTTCAGCCATTTTGTATGTTACAGTTCCGGCAACAATCATACAATCGGATTGACGCGGTGAAAATCGCATCACCTCCATACCAAATCGAGAAATATCAAAACGGGAACCGCCAGCCCCCATTAGTTCAATAGCACAGCAGGCCAAGCCCATCGGCATCGGCCAGACGGAGTGTTTTCTCACCCAGTTAATAACAGCATCGGCCTTCGAAACAATGACCTCGCCCTCGATCTTGCTGTTATAAGCTATTTCATTTTTTGAGTAAACCATAATTAAGAAGCTACGATTATATTCTCCTCCAAATAATGCAAGTGAAATGAAAAAGAGTTCTATGAAATTTAAATTTTCAATCGCTATCAGTGTAACGGCTATCGGTATCGCTTTCGAAATATGCGATTCCGCTTTCGAATTATTCGATACCGATACCGAACCCGATAGCCGCACAATACCTTTGTGCTGATACCGATAGGGAAAGTTTCATCTGATACTACTTGTAGTTATTTCAAATTTATATTTAGACCTAAAATCTTCGATTATAAAATCCTCAATCGCTTTCGCTATCAGTGTAACGGCTATCGGTATCGCTTTCGAAATATTCGATTCCGCTTTCGAATTATCCGATACCGATACCGAACCCGATAGCCGCACAATTCCATTGTGCTGATACCGATAGGGCACGTTTGATCTGATACTTATTGTAGCTATTTCAAATTTATATTTAGACTGAAGTTTGAGGCGATAATTACATAAGCCATTGTTACTCAATATATCGACAAAAAAAAGTGCTTCACTTCTGTCTACATTTGACTAAATTTCTACCAAAAACGTTTTATGCCTAAGAGTTTGAATGCCTGTTT
>JAJFLR010000029.1 GCA_021772565.1 Opitutales bacterium
TGCTTGAATACTTTTCCGATTCGTATGCCTATTTGCTTTTCCGTTGCTACTCGTTTGCTTGTGCCGGTCGCTATTTGTTTCAAGGCTTGATCGGTTTTTTCGAGCAGGTGTTCTCGGGTTTTGCCTTCGCGTTTTGCCGAGTCTTCATTGCGGCATAGCATTAGGCGGCGTTGAGGATTATTTGGGTCTCTGATTTCGGCTATGTTTTTTTCGTCAAACAGTTGCGCTTCTATCTGTTTGGCTTTCAGTAAATCCAGAATTTGAGGATGCGTTAACGCTGATATGGTATTTAAGCCTTTTATATTTTTTACTTTCTCGTAATTCGATTGAGTGACCATTCCGCGATCTCCGACAAAGATTATTTGTTGCATGCCGAAGTCTTGTTGTAATTGCCTGATTTTATTTTCTACCGTGCTTTCATCTTTGGTGTTGCCGGAGAATACTTCTACGGCAACCGGACAGCCTTGGGCATTGCAAATTAATCCGATGACGATTTGCTTGCGGTTTTTTTTCTTGTCGCGGTTGTAGCCGAACCGAACGATTTCGCTTTGCTCATACTCTCCTTCAAAGTAACTGCTGGTAATATCATACAAAACCAGTGACGAACTGTTGAGATGTTTTTTGGCCAAGCTTTTTTGAATGGCTTTCTGCCTGGCGACCAAAGCATCCATTGCCTGATAACAATGTTCTTCAACGTCCGGGCGGTCTTTGATTCCGGAAAGTTCCCATAAAGCGGAATCTTTCCAACGGTTGACCAAAGAGAGTTTACTGCCGGCATAAATGAGTCGGCCAACAATCATAGCCAAAGCAGAACGCACCCATGGTTCTTTGCGTGAGTAGAGGATGCGGTCGAGTCCGATTTGTTGAGCGAATTTGAGAATGGCACAACTGGCACCCCACTCTTTGGAGTGAGAAGTTTTGAGAGCTTCAGGGGAATCGATGGGGATAGCCTTGTTGCGAAAGGCCGCCTGAATAAGCTTGAGGTGATCAAGGGAGAAGCCATTGAGGCGGCCATAGGTGATGTGAGCGATTTTACCGTTAAGGCGAAAGGTTGAGCGAATGATCCCGATAGGATTGCGTCGGTGAGTCTGAATCTCAAGGTGAATAGGTCTGTGTTTGGGGTTGGCCATAAAGTATGGAACGACAATAGCACAGGAACATGAGAAAGCAAGTATAAAAACAAGAAAAAGATTACAAATGTATGGCTACATTGAAATCCGAATCAGCCGCTATCCCTTTACTGATAAGGGGTGGAGCTTAAACTCGCTCAGAACATCGGAATTGCGCCTGCTTTTTCCTCCAACGTTGCGTTTGTTTTTCTGTGAAAATTTCCAGGTAACATTGCATTGAGCCAATTGTCGGTTGGGTTTTGCTGCATTGCCAAAACGATATTTTCTTGCACCGAAAGTTTTGTAATTAATCGCAAATCCTGAAAAGTTCTGCCAATACCGAGTCGGTTTATTTTGTATGGCTGGTGGTTAGCGATATTTTTTTTTTCAAAAAAAATCTCACCGCTTTGTGGTTTGATGAAACCTGTAATGAGATTGAACAAAGTAGTTTTCCCAGCTCCGTTACTTCCCATCAAAGCATAAATATTTTTTTCTTCCAAAGACAATGAAAGGTTTTTGAGGATATGGGTTACGGGAGAAAAGGAGAAAGTGATATTTTGGAGTTGGAGCGTCATGGTTTTAGTGCTTTTGACATACGAAAATATCTTTTGTTCAATGCAACTTTGCAGCCCTTCAATTCTTTACAAGATTCATTACGAATTTGCTTTTCTTGAAATTTATTGTTCTTTGTAACGATTACCTGTCCAATAACGAAATCCATATGAACCACATTATCAGAGTTTACAGATAGGAAATTGCTTTTTACAAGGCCAAAATAAAGACGAAAGGATTTTGCGCACGTCTAAAAGAATAAGCCGTGAATGTATATTTTACTAAGTAAAATTCTCATTGCCTAAATTATTGAAATTATAATTATTCATCTATAAACATGCATGCTCCAAGTCAATCAACAGAGGAATCTTTACCGGTTAAATGTTTACTGGTCACAATGTTTGAGCCGGAAGGGCATACCCCTGGCGAAATGCATTTTTTCCAAAAAGCTGAAAATCTTCAGTCAACAGTAAAACATCCCGGCATCACGGAAATATTAACTAATCCCGACGGACTCGTTGGTCTTATTGTTGGTGCAGGTACTGCAAAAGCTGCAGCATCGATGATGTCGTTTGGTTTGGATACGCGTTACGATTTAAGAAAAACTTATATTATTATCGTCGGTATCGCCGGTGGTAATCCACGTTATTGCTCACTCGGGAGTGCAGTTTGGGTAAATTATGTAGTTGACGGGGATCTTGCTCACGAGATAGACGCAAGAGAAATGCCTGATGATTGGTCGACTGGAGTATTTCCACTCGGATCGCGTTCACCATTTAATAAAGGTGATAGAGAAAAGGATAAACTTTTTACTGATGATGAAGTTTACAAATTAAATTCTAGTCTATCTCAGTGGGCATACAATTTAACAAAAAAAATAGATATTTCAGATTTAGATAATCCATATTTAAAAAAATATAATGAAGCTTATTCAAATTTTGATGAGGCGCGTAAGCCTCCTTCAATATTACAGGGAGATAATTTGTCATCAAGCCGATACTGGCATGGAGAACATTATCACAGGTGGGCAGAACAGTGGGTTGACTTTTGGACAGCCGGCAAAGCAAAATTTGTCACCTCATCGATGGAAGATTCCGGAACGCTCTGTTCACTAAGGCAGTTAGCTCAAATGGGGAAAATCGACTGGAGTCGCGTTATGTTATTGCGGTCAATTAGTAATTATGTCGTGCAACCACCTTTCGGGATGACGCCGTTAGAAAGTTTGAGTGGTGGAACCAATAAAAGCGAATTATCTTATCCGGGATATATTCCAAGTTTAAAGGCTTTGCAACGAGTCGGCAGTAGAGTAATCCATGAAATTTCAGATAATTGGCATAAATTCAAAGATACCGTCCCTAAAGGGATGAAACCTCGGAAGACTAAATAGAAGTAACTGTCTTACTGTATTGTAAGATAATACTATTTCATATAAATGATTAGTATTAGCACTTCAATTCTAATGTGTTGATGTATATCCCAATGGAATTTTAATTATTTTTGTCATCACGAGGATTGAAATGACCCGGCGATCTATGACTTTTATTTTATATAAAAGATTGCCACGCTCACATTCGTGAGCTCGCTACCGAATCCGAAAGTTGATACCTCAACGATTGAAGTGAGATTGGAACAAAGTGACAAGTGAACCCATAACAGAAAACATGACTATTATTTAAATTATTTTGATCAGGCATCGCAGAGTTAAGATTAGAATATAGATAGATCTGACTAACCTGTGAAATTTGATTTTAGATTCTTAAAACATTTAAAGCAGACTGTTTTGCTTCGGTGCAAATGACGTAAGGTGTTGCAATTGAAGCGGGATTTTAGAAAGATTAAAGCGGCCAACAAACCTTTTACCCGATTGATGCTTGATGCCAAACATCTCAAAGATATCCCCATTATTCGTCACAATTGCTCAGTTGGAAGTTACTTCAATTACAATACACTATTGCTGAGTTTTCCACTGGAAATAATAATCACTTTAAAAATATCAAGGAGCTAGAAACTAAAATATTCAAACCGTAATTAATTTTTTTCTAGTCCAAATTTTTCACGGTAAGCAGGAATAGTTATCATAGGCGGGCGTTCTTCTTCGATTATTTTGCTGGTGGTCTGTTCGTATTGATTGTTGCGAAATTGAAACTGACGGTGAATGTGACTGAGGTCGGGCAATTTCTCGAGCATGCCGTTTCTTTCGACGCGGTTAAGAAATGATTGCAAAATACCAAACGACATTTTGCCGAGTGCAGCTGTTGTTTGGTTTCTGTGAACCCGTTGGTCGAGATCTGTTTGCCCAAATGCTTCAAGTCCCCAGCGATGATAGACATCCAAGATATGAGAGGTTTCTACGCCATAGCCAATAGGAAAGGGGAGTTTGTCCAGGACGTTTCTTCTAACAGCGTATTCCCCTGACAGCGGTTGAACAATAGCAGTGAGTTCTGGGAAAAATAATGAAAAGAGTGGTCGCATTAAAATTTCTGTGACTCTTCCTCCCCCTGAAACTCGAATATTTCCAGATACAACTAACGGTCTGTCGTAAAATGCTTTAACATATTTTATTTGGTCATGGTAAAGAAGGGGTGCAATTAGGCCGTAGGCAAATCGTGGATGAACATTTTTGATATCGGCATCAACATAACAGATGATATCACCCTTTAACTGATAAATTGCCTTCCATAAATTTTCTCCTTTGCCCTTTTTTTCACCTTCTTCCGGTAGTATGTCAGATGAAAGGTAAACATCAGCGCCAAAAGATTCAGCAACTTCTAAAGTATTATCAGTCGATCCGGAATCGATTACAGCAATTTCATCGATTAAAGGATAACGGTCCATCAATTCAGATTTAAAGATAACGATTTCTTTGCCGATAGTTTTTTCTTCATTGAGAGTTGGGATACAGAGTGAAACGGTTTGATCTTTTTTTTCTTTTTGTTCAAGCAAAGCTAAATTATTCCAAAACATGCTGTGATGGAAAGTATTCGATTTTAGCCAAGGTTCGATATTCATGATTAATTTTCCAAATCAGCTAATTGCATAATGCCAATTAATTGTGCTAGCCCTTTAAATATGGGATCGATTTTAATTGATTCATTGAGTTCGTGCAAATTAGAACCTTTTGTCAGGCCTAATGTAATTCCCGGGATTCCTTTATTTATCAATGCTGACAATAAGCCAACTGATGGTGTGATTTTTGAATCAATGCCAAGCGATCTCATTAGATGTTTTGTATTAATTACTAGAGGATGATTATCATTCAAGCCACCCGGTGATATTCGAGCAATGATATCAAAGACAATTTTAGATCCTGTTGCGATGGCTGCATCATCAACGATTTCTTCAATTCTTTTTTGGATTTCACGCACCATCTTATCTTTTTCACTCCGAATTTCAAAACGCAAATTTGAACTTAAAGGAGCAGTATTATAGGAAGTCCCTGCCTCAACGGAACCAAGAATTATGGATGTTTTTGGCTTTTCCGGAATTGGTATCCGCGAAATTTCTGAAATGATTTTAATCAAATCTGGAATTATTCCTTTTGAGTCAAAATCGTCCCATTCTGATTCTCTAGTAGCATGACACGTTATCTCACCACGAAGCATTCCTAAACTTTTATAACTCAATCTACCCAAGTGGACACCTTCGACGCAAATTGCTGAGTCAATTGGTTTATTAAAATTATCCAGAAAAAAACGAATGCCTTTTAATTCTCCGCGACCTAAACTTTGAACAGTGCCAAGGAAAATAATATTTGAAGTAAATTGGATATCGAGTTTTTCTAATATGACTGGTAAAACGCCCAAAATAGAAAGTCCTAAACTATTGTCGGCTATGCCGGGACCAATGATAAAATTCGGTTCCACCATGACAGTATGATCAACAGTTTTTTTAAAAACAGTATCAGCGTGTGCAGCAACGAGAATATTTTTATCTTTATTTTTTCCGGGTAAAATGGCTATTGCATTGCCAACTTCATCAATTGAAATATTGAGTAATCCGCATTCTGTAAATCGGTCTGATAAAAAATCAATTCTGTCGGACTCATTAAAAGTTTCAGCTTGGTGTTCTCCAATCATTACAGCGTTAGCCAAAATTATTTCTCTCAATGATAATAATTTTTTTTGATAGCCCGGAATTTTCTCGAGTAGTGATTTAACTGATTTAGTATTTGGCATTAAATCAGAACCAAATGTTTATTAAAGTCCATTAACTCAATATAAATGGCTAATACATCCAAGATCAATAGAAATTATATGAAACAAATTTCTCAGTTTGCTTTCAATTGGGAATAATTTATGTTTTATAAACATCGTAATATCAGATAAAATTTTAATGCAAAAATGAATAATTATGAAATCAAAATATATTAGATTCTTTATATCAACGTTACTGTTTTTCAGTCTTACAATAATGTTTATGGCATTTTCCAGCTCAGCTGAAGCTGGTGGTGGAGAAGGATGGGAAGTTGATTTTAAAAAAGCATCTGAATTGGCAAAAAAGGAAAACAAATTTATGCTTTTGGATTTTACCGGTTCTGACTGGTGTTATTATTGCAAGAAATTGAACAAGGATGTTTTTATAAAACAGCAGTTTAAAGATTTTACCTCTCAGGAAATGGTTTTAGTTGAAATAGATTTTCCGCAAAAAAAATTGAGTGATGAGCAGACAAAGCAAAATAATTTACTGTTAGAAAAGTATGGTGTATCTGGTTTTCCAACGATTGTAATACTTAATCCAGAAGGCAAAGAAGTTGATCGCCACACTGGATACCGAGCTGGTGGAGTCGAGTCCTACGTTGATTTTCTGAAGAAGGTAATCGCGAAAAATAAAACGAACTGATATGTATAATCAGCCTACTTTTTTATCAGCAATATCTCCAATGATCGGCAGTTTAAATTTTTGTCCCTGAAAAGCTTTAAACATCATAAATATCCAGAGGATTAAGAAAAGTAGTGAAATATAATTTCCAACAACAGGGATAAAACTTAAGACAATTGATACAACTATTAATGCGATAGACATCAAGATAGATTGCAATGCGTGGAATTTAACAAATTTACTATCTTTTTCGATTAAGAAAAACACCAATCCAGTAATCCAGCCTAGCAAATAACATAATAAGCCGGCAATATTTTCATTCAATCCTGTAGATGATTTATTCATAATAATTATTGTTAATGTTAATAGATGTTAGAAACTATTTTATTGGAAGTTATTCATTAAATATTGTCAATATCTAGTTATCTATTTGATAGATCAATGAAAAAATTAGTAGATAATAGTTTTATTATTTAGCTAATGGGCGTTTTTTATCTGATATTTGGTGTGATTTTAGGAACTGTGTTTTCAGTAACAACAATTGCTGCTACTGTATGGTGTATTCAAATTACAATTTACAAAGGTTTCTGGGCTGGATCTATTGCAGGATTTGGAGTAGCACTTTCACAATTTGGATGGGCATTAATTGCAGCAGCAGTCGTCGTATATATATCATCCTATGCATGGGAATTTGATTGGCTCTATCGTATTTTAGCTGTTCCTACACTTCTATCCATGGCTTGGAGTATATTTGGATCTAAAAAGATTGAATCTATTAGTTATCGGGGAGAATTTAGTAAAAATTCTGAAATATTCTATAACACATTTATAAATGCCATTAGGATGCCTATGAGATTTTCTGGGTATATATCTTTATTCATATCCGTAAGTCTTCAACTAAGTCCCGGATTTAAAAATGAAGGGTTCATTAGTGGATTATTAATCGCAGTCGGGGTATTTATTGGATCGATGTTTTGGTGGCTATTTTTTATAATATTAGCTGCCTTGTTTGGCAAAAGAGTTCCTGAACCAGTGACATTAAAGTCTTTAAATAAGCTTAAATTTTTATCCGGAATGGTTTTGTTAGCGTTGGCATTAATTTGTGCGATACCACTTATACCCGGGTTTAGTTGATTTACTAATTACAAATTACAAATGATATTGGATGAGTTTTGGAATTATTATTAATGGCGATGTCTCTAACAGCTATTTATTGATTAATCTGGAATAATATAATTACATTTGGAATCTTATAAGAACTATATAAATCAACAATGTCTGAAGTTTTATCAATAGCCAGAGCATCTTTTGCTGAAAAGTTATCCGAAAATAATATAAATTTATTACGTACAAAGCCAAAGATTTTACAAATAAATGTTGGCAAGCTCTGTAATCTAACGTGTTTTCATTGTCACGTAAATGCGGGCCCCAAACGTAAAGAAATAATTACTCGTAATACAGTTGATAAAATTTTAAAATGGATTGAGCCAACTGATATTCCAGTGGTAGACTTAACTGGTGGAGCTCCTGAAATGATTCCTGATTTTAAATATTTGGTTAGTAGTTTAAAAAAACAAAATAACGTACGGCATATTATTGATCGTTGTAATCTGACAATTTTACTCGATGCAGAATTTTGTGGATTAGCAGAATTTTTAGCTGACAATAAAATCGAAATTGTTGCGTCGATGCCATGTTACGAACCTAAAAGTGTAAATGCCCAAAGAGGAGACGGAGTATTCGATAGTTCGATAGCTGCGTTGAAATTGCTCAATGATCTCGGTTATGGGAAAGAAGAAGAATTGCCGTTAAATCTTGTCTACAATCCTGTAGGTACGCATTTACCACCTGATCAAGGCGAGTTGGAGAAAGATTATAAAGATGAATTAATAAAACATTATGACATAATTTTTAATAAACTTTACACGATAACCAACATGCCGATTGCTAGATATTTGTCTTATTTAAAGAGAAATGGGCAATATGAGGATTACATGAATTTGTTGGTTGATAATTTTAATCCAAATGCGGTTGAGGGTTTGATGTGTCGAGATACTATAAGCGTTAGTTGGAAAGGGGAGATATTTGATTGTGATTTTAATCAAATGCTTGATATGCCAATGGGAGGTAGTAAAAGCAGGTTTTTATGGGACTTGGATTGGATATCTCTTGAAGGTAAATCAATTAATTTAGAGAACCATTGTTTTGGCTGTACTGCCGGTGCGGGATCATCATGTAGCGGTTCTTTGAGTTAACTAATATAAACTATTTTAATGTTTGAAGAAATTTGGCAATTTTTTCGAATTCATCCGGTGTCAGATTTTTCTCCTGTATGCGTTCATACATTAAATTTCCCGGTTTAACATCTTCAGATTTACTTATCCAATGAACGAAATTTTTCAGTTGTAATGCTGAATCTATTGGTCCCTCATTATCAGGATCTGGACGGTTGTCGAGAAGTCCGGCACCAATTGATTTACGACTGGCAAGGTGAGTGAGGTTTGGCCCTAAAACGCCCATAGAACGCATTGAACCATCGATTGTGTGGCATTCGATGCAACCCCCTTTAGTCATATATAAACGAGCCCCATCCTGAATTGGATCATTGGCGAATGATTTAGGAATATTATCCATATCCTGATACCATTCCTGCCATGTCGATTTTGCTGGCGGGCGAGCCTCTATTAATTGTTCATCCACCCAATTATCAAATTTGCTTTGAGAAACAACATCGCTACGAAAGAGCATATATGCATGAGCTTCACCACAAAACTCCAGGCATTGCCCATAGTAGTGACCTTCTTCATTAGCTTGAATCCACATCCAGTTTTTTCTACCAGGCATTAAATCTGTTTTACCGGCTAATTTTGGCAGCCAAAAGCTATGGATAACATCGGCTGTTCTTAAATTTAGTTTAATAACTTTGTTAACGGGAATCACGAGTTCATTAGCAGTTGTGATCCCTTCTTCTGGATACTCAAATTTCCACCACCACTGATAACCTGTGACATTAACAGTTATATAATCTTTTTCCGAGTTAATCGGCATTTCATGCATTTCCCATATGCCCTGAACGGTTGGTATGGCAATTATTACAAGTAATAGTGTGGAAAATCCAATAAGTCCGATTTCAACAAGCGGATGCCCATGGGCTTGTTTTGGTAATGGTTTATCTTTATCACTTTTCTTTTCTCTAAAAATGACTACTGCGGTTAGTAATGTTCCTCCCACTGTAATAAACAGAAACAATGTAACCCAAACTGTAACCATAAAAAGATCGAGTTGCATTTCCGCTAATGGACCTTTGGGGTCGAAGGTCGACATGCGATCTTTGCTATCTGTGCAACCGTTAAATAGAATTAACATTGTTGAGATCAACACTGTCGAAAAAAATATTTTCTTACTATAGAATTTAATTTTTGAAACCATTTATAATTAAAATTTTGGCGGAAGGAGAGGGATTCGAACCCCCGAGACCGTTTCCGGCCTAGCGGTTTTCAAGACCGCCGCGATCGGCCACTCTGCCATCCTTCCTGATTTTAAAATTTAAAAATATTCAGTTAATAAATAGAAATAATTTGGTCAATATGTTTAGCATTAATTAGTCTAATCTATAAAATTGAACTGTATGATAGATGCAAGATGCCAAAGATTTGCAAGATTTGATAGTGTAAAGTTGTAATTATCTGGCCATGCTATCTATTTTAACATGGCAGAATAGTTTAATTTGAGGCTGTATTTTTTAACCAATAAAATTGGTCAGGTCTCAAAAAACACCAACTATCGATTAATACTGATCAAAAATTCTGGGTTGGTTTTAGTCTTCTTAACACGTTGTATGAGCATTTCCATTGCCTCAGGCGATGGTACTCCTTTCATTGCTCTACGCAAGGAGTATACTTTAGTCATTTCATCAGGATGATATAAAAGTTCCTCTTTTCGAGTACCGCTTTTTTCAAGGTTAAGTGATGGAAAAATACGTTTGTCAACTAGAGCTCTATCAAGGTGGAGCTCCATATTTCCGGTTCCTTTAAATTCTTCAAAAATTACCTCATCCATTCGACTTCCGGTTTCGACGAGTGCTGTTGCAATAATTGTTAATGAACCACCACCTTCAATATTTCGGGCTGATCCAAAAAAGCGTTTAGGTTTTTGAAGTGCATTTGCCTCCACACCGCCAGAAAGAATTTTACCACCGCTCGGCATGAGAGTATTATACGCCCTAGCGAGTCTTGTTATCGAGTCTAATAATATAACGACGTGTTGACCGTGTTCGACCATGCGTCGTGCTTTTTCAATGACCATTTCAGCAGCGTGAACATGGCTTTTGGCTGTCTCGTCAAATGTTGAGCTAATAACTTCACCTTTAACGTTTCTTTTAAAGTCTGTAACTTCTTCAGGACGCTCATCAATGAGAAGAACTAGTAATTTAGTGTCTGGATTATTTTCAGCGATTGAGTTTGCAATACATTGTAAAAGGACGGTTTTTCCGGTTCTTGGAGGGGCAACGATCAGGCCTCTTTGACCAAATCCAATTGGCGTAAGTAAATCAACAATTCGCATTGATGCGTTATCCCAGGAAACTTTTGGATTAGTTTCTAAAAGTATTCTCTCCAGTGGATAGTACGGAATGAGATCTTCAAAAGGATTTATGCTGGCTAAGTGTTCCGGTTCAAAATCGTTTATTTTTTCTATCCTTAATAAAAATGGGCATGCTTCATTTTCACGGTGTGGGTGAATTAATGCTTCAATATGATTTCCTCTTTTTAACCCGAATTTTTTAATGAATGCTGATGCAACAAAAGTATTCATTGGAGAAATTCGATAGTTTTGAGAGGGCAATGTAATTATGCCATGTCCGTTATCAATTTCTTCAAATAATCCTCTTACTTTCAATGGACGTTTGTTTTTAAAGGCAGTATCAATTAATTCATTTATGAGATCATTTCTATTTGGTGCATTACTAATGACAATTTTTGCTTCATTTGCTATTTCTATAAGTTCGTTAAGTGTTTTATCAAAAAGGGTATCAATGTATAACGATGATTCAGTTTCAACATAGGATTCTTTAATTAATTCACTGAGAGCGTCAGAATCTGAAAATAACGAATCTCTGGATAGCGTTCCTGAATCAAAACTGTTATCTTTTACATGACGCGACCTGTCGTTATTACTTCTACCATTGTTTCTATTACCGTTATTTTGATTATTCTTTTTGAACTTGGAAGGTTTCTTAGATCTATTCGATCTTTGTGAATCTTTATTTCGATCGTTTTGATGTGGGTAGTTTTGTCTTTGTTTTGGTCTTTCAGAATTTAGCCGGCTATTTTTTTCATGGTCTTTGTTTTCACGGATGTGATTACTTTCATTATCTGCTGCTGATTTTTTTTGTTCTGCAGATTTAGAAATTTTTTGCACTGAAGAATCAGTATTTTTTAAATTCTTTTTTATTTCAGTCTGTGTGTTAGATTCTGTTTTTATATCTGTCATTTATATTTTTTTATTTAAGTAATTGCACAACAATTCAATTTGCTTATGCAGGAAATTTATTGAGCCATTATTTGAAATTACGTAATCGGATTTCTTAACTTTTTTGTTAATGGGTAACTGGTTATTAATTCTGGACTTTATCTCATTTTTATTGAGCCCTTTTCGTATTAATCTATTAAATTGAGTGGTTGTTGTGGCTGTTATTGTAACAGTTAAATCAAAACATGCTTCAAATTTTTTTTCGAATAAGAGTGGTACTTCAATTATCCAATGTTCAAAGGGTTGATTGGTGACAACATTTTGCCACTTTAACTGAACAATTGGGTGAAGTAGATTCTCAAGCCATTGCAGCTTATTATTATTATTAAAAACAATAGTCGCTAATTTTGCTCTGTCAATAGCGTTCTTTTGATTAATTACAGTATCACCAAATTTGTTTAAAATTTTATCTTTTACTGTTAGATCATTATTAATCAAATCGCGGACAATCTCATCAGAATCAATAAATTGATATCCAAATTGTTTGAAAATCTGTCCTACAGTTGATTTTCCACAGCCAATAGAGCCTGTAAGTCCGATTTTCATTATATATTTTTGCTATTTCAATTTAATACAGAAAATAGTAATCGAATATAATTAAGCTGGATTATGTGATTTGTAGATCACTTTAATTATACGGGATATAGGCCGGCAGGGATTCGAACCCTGAACCAATGGCTTAAAAGGCCACTGCTCTACCGTTGAGCTACCGACCCAAGATTATTAAGTAATATAGGTGTCTATATTAAATCTTAAAATTGGAGTAATATTTTTAAATGTTTAATTCTGGCAAGCTTAATAACAGATATTTGGTTAATTCATAGATTATTTTTTAATATTAAATATTGGTAGCTTGTCAGAAATTTTAATTTGATCGATTAATTTTTTTTCCATTAAACGCATTTTTTGTTGTTCATTAGGACTTTGATCATCATATCCTGCCAAGTGTAACCAACCATGAACGAGGTAAAGGGTAATTTCGAAATTCAGTGGAAGGATCCTTTTTTTTGATGATTCAATAGCGTAGTCAACTGATACACAGATTTCTCCGGCGATATCAAAGTCTGAATCACCCTGAAATGTTATTACGTCAGTTGGAGTTGGATCGTTTAAATAGTCTAAATGAATTTGGCAAATCATCTCTTCGTTTAAAAATGCTATGGACAACTCGCCATCGGGTATAGCTGAGGGCAATATATTATCCAGATAATTGAATAATAATTTTATAGATGAAGATTTAAAATCTATAAAATTTGATTTATTACAAACCTGGATGCTGCGCTTTTTTTTCTTCTGGTTCAAAAGCTATAATTTTTGATTTACTTTGAGGATTGTTGTTATCTGCAGATTCTTTTTTATCAGGCGTATCAATATTTTTAGGTGTCTTATCATTGTGGGCAGTTTTATTAGTCGATGATTGTTCTTTTTTACTTTTTGGGTACTCAACTCGTGAGTGTAACATATTTAATATAGTAAACGAAAATTGCTTTTTGATAATATCTATTTCCTTAAAAGTTAGTGGACAATCAGAAAGTTGTCCGTCTTTTATGCGATCCTGAATAATATTATCAATGAGTTCATCGATGCTTTGTGGAGAAACTTTTTTAAGAGATCTGCTGGCGGCTTCTACAGAATCAGCAAAGAAAATTATAGCACTTTCTTTGAATTTTGGTTTAGGACCTTCATATCTATAAGTACTTTCATTAACTTTTCCAAGATCGATACTAGGTGCATTTGTTAGAAGAGGTGGCAGTGTAGATTTTTGGCTTTGTAATGCTTTATAGTAAAAATATTGGATAAGTGTTGTTCCATGATGTTGCTGTATTACATCTATAATTAATTTTGGTAATTTATGTTGTTTGGCTAATGCAACACCTTCTTTGACATGTGCTTTTATGACTAAAGCACTCATTGATGGATTTCTCATGAAATGTGGATTATTCCCTTCATTTTGATTTTCAGTGAAATATTCAGGTTTAACGATTTTTCCAACGTCATGAAAAATTGAGCAAACGCGGCATACCAAAGGATTAGCTCCAATTGCAGCAGCAGCATTTTCAGCCAGGTTTGCTACCATCAAGCTATGGTGATAACTTCCAGGCGCAGTTAATTGCATTCTCCTGAGCAATGGGTGATTAAAATCAGTTAATTCTAGTAGTGTAATATCAGTTGTATATTTGAATAGATTTTCCAATATCGGTAAAAATCCGACAACTGCTATGCCAGTTACTAGTCCGACAGTTAAAGCACCGGCCATTTGTTCAACAATTAAGACAAAATCAAGAGCTTCTCTCAATCCTAGAAAAAAAGAACTGATTGCCATTACGGATCCGGATAAAGCTCCCGCACGGACAAGTTTTGTTCTCACTTTTATATTGCGACAAGCATAGATCCCCACTAAAGATGATAGAAATCCAACCAACAACACTGGTATTGAATTGCCCTGCATTAGAGTATTGAACAAGCTAATCAGTGTTGCAGCAACGATTCCGGTCAATGGTCCCATTAATATTGATATAATAATAGGTCCAAATGCTATTGGAGCTAAAAATGGCATTATGCCTATAAAGTCTGGAGTTTTTTCAATTAATAGAGCCGAATCCCCTGTTTCTAAAATTAGTCGTATAACTCCTAAATTTAGTAATGTAATCAACCCACAAAGGGTCAAATTTCTATTATGACCATAAAGTTTTGAATTTCCTAATTTTATGTATAGTGCAAGTGTTATTGTAATAATAAAAGTTAGTAGAGATCTCTCCCAAAGCAATGAGTCAAATGTAAATCTAGAAGATTCTTTAGTTTTTAATAACCTACGATACTCGTTGAGCTGCTCAATTTGAATTGAATTTACACGGGATCCTGGATCAATAATAGTTTGCCCAACTTCAACGTTTACGACTACACTTTCGATGTCTGTCAATAATTGCTGTATTTTCTTTTCACTTTTTACTTGATCATAAATTAGATTTGGATTGAGCCCATTCCTTAAAATTCGAAATAATGTATCAGAAATTTCTCTTGAGATATCCAATGCGGAAAGATTTATCCTTAATGATCTCAAAGCATCTTCTTCTGATTGAACATTCACATTTACGATATGGCCTGATTCTCGTTCGATATTAAAAAAGCTTAGATTTCCTGTTTGAGATTTTATTGCTGCATGCTCCTCACCGTATATACCTTCATGGAAGATTTTGCGTAATATTATTAAACCTTCATCAAATAATTTTTTTCTTTTATCTGCATTAACCTGCTCAATTAAAGTAGCAACATCATCACTGTTAATATTATATTTACTGCGAGGATCAAAATCTGAAATGAACTTAGCAATTGTTTCTGGCTCTGCTATAGTTGACAAAGAATCGTTCTCAATTCCTAATTCATGAAGTGATTCAATAAACCGAGTGATATACTTATTAAATTTATTGTAGTCTTCAAAATCCAGACGGTAAATAGGAGGAACTCTTTTGCGCCTTTTTTCTATTTTTAGATTTGTTAGAATTTCACTGGTATATGAAAATTTAAATTCTGACACTATATGTGTTCTAGCAATCTGATCCTCGATAATTTGAGGACCGGCTGGTGATAAGCCGACAAAACAAATTAGGATGCAACATCCGGAAAATATAATAAAAAGTAATAATGTAAGCAGGCTATTGAATTCAAAAAATTCAGATTTTTTTTGTTTTTTAGGCGCATGCCTGTTCTCTCGTGCAGAAGAGGTATCTTTTTTATGTGATTTAAAAAACTTCATGAAAATTAAAGTAATTACTAATAATGAAGATTATTAATTGTTATCTAAAATTATTGTATGATTCAATTATATCCTGAACCAGAGGATGTCTGACAATATCAGATTCATTAAAATAAAAGAACTGGATTCCATTTGTCTTATGTAAGACTTTTCTTGCTTCTTTCAAGCCGGATGACTTTGAATTTGGTAGATCAACTTGGGTAATATCACCTGTTATAATCATTCTACTTCCTTCTCCTAGTCGTGTCAAAAACATCAGCATTTGTTCAGGTGATGTGTTCTGGGCCTCATCAAGGATGATTAAAGCGTTCGATAATGTTCTGCCTCTCATATATGCTAGCGGCGCTATCTCGATTGTTTGATTATCAATAAGCTTTTGAGACAACTCTTTTCCAAGTATTTCATTCATTGCATCATATAACGGTCGTAAATAAGGCAGAATTTTCTCATTTAAATCTCCAGGCAAAAATCCGAGAGCCTCTCCGGCTTCAACTGCAGGTCTTGTTAAAATTAATTTTTCAATATTATGTTTTAAAAGCGAATCTATTGCTGAGGCAACAGCCAGGTACGTTTTCCCTGTTCCTGCTGGACCAATTCCAAAAACGATATCATTATTATTAATAACATTCAGATAATTTTTTTGATTTAGTGTTTTGGCTATAATGCTTAATCGCTTGAATTTCAAAATCGTTGGCTGGTCAAAAACATTTTGTAAATCTCTACTATTTCCATTTGTCATGGATTTGAGCAAATTTTCAAAGTCGTTGTTTCTTATTATCATTCCCTGTGATTTACCCTTATTCAGTAAATTAAAAAAAGTTGCAGTAGTTTCTATCGATTTCTCTTCTCCGCATATTTGAAGCCACCCTTCTCTTGTTGTGATTTTTACTTGTAAAGCTCGTTCTACTTTATCCAGATTCTCCTCTTTCCCACAATATAACTGGTTGATTAGTCGTGAACTTTCAAAATGGAGTGTTTTTTCTAGCATAATTAAAAATTACTTTTCAGCTAATATCTCAGTAAATTATTTTATTATTTGATTATATTATCTACACAAATTTTCTTAAACTTTTCCAAGTTACCTCTAATGCTTCAGGCAAAACCCTAGTTTTACCAACCACAGGCATAAAATTAGTATCGCCGTTCCATCGAGGTACTATGTGACAATGTAAATGATTTGGAATTCCGGCACCAGCCTGGGTACCCAAATTCATTCCTATATTATAGCCATCAGGATTAATTGCCTTTTTTAAAATTTCTTTTGATTTTATAATCATGTTCATAAAATCTGATTTTTCTTCTTCGTTAAGATTTGAAATATCTGCTACCTCACGATAAGGAACTACCAAGAGATGACCGGGGTTATATGGATATTTATTTAGAACTAAGTAGCTGGTTTGGCTCCTGTAGATAATCAAAGCGTCCTTATCCTCCAATTTCGGTAGTTCAGAAAACAAACAATTGTTGCCTTCTGATTTGGTTGGAGATTTTATATATTCCATTCGCCAATATGAATTGAGTATATCCATTTGTATAAAGTAGTATATCTGTAATCATTTATTCTTTACCAAGTTTCACTATGACTATTACAGCTAGTAATTGGAGATTAGTAAACATATTTTACTGACCAATAATTATCTAAGGCCATGTCAGTGCCGATTGAATTTTGTTATTTTCTAAAAAATTAATTTAATAAATTGAAGACTTTATATACTGCAACATAAGGTTAATTCACAGACAACAATTTAATTTTATTACTTATGTATTTGATCTTCAGTGATTAAAGAATTTGTGTGTAGTGGATGTGCTCTATTATTGCGTATTAATACTTAATAAACTAGGGTTTTTATTTTATTATTTATAAAAATCCTCAATTGACATTTCCCCGAATGTCGCTTAATTATAGGGATTAATTATTATAAATCTAATGTATTTAAATGATTTTTTACAGATAAATTCAAATGCGAGTTGACAAATTACAAAAATTTCATTTATATTTGAAACAATTAGTAAATCAAAAAATATTAACTTAAATAAAATTCTAACTTAAATAAAAAGGAAATAAAATGAAGATATTAAATACAATCAAAAGCACCGCTCTTAAAGCATCTTTAATTAGTGGTTTAACATTACTAGGGGCCATGCAAGGTTATGGTGCACAATTCACGCATAACATAACTAATGGAACAGTTGGTTCACCACTTACTTTAAATCAAATTGGCTTAACTTACTCAGTGCCAAAGTTTGATTCTAGTTTGGGAACTTTGACTAGCATAGATTTTACCTTTAATGGTACTGTTGCTGGCGATAAGAAGATGGAAAGTCAGGATGCTACTGCTACTAATGGTAATATTCTAACATTGAGTGCTTCATTTAATATTGATGATCCACTAGCTGCAGGAAACCTATTATTTGCTTCTGCACAAGATCAGACATTTCATAATTTAGGTGCGTTTGATGGCACTGTTGATTTTGGTGGCGCATCAGGTGTTACTGTAAGTGGAGTTTCAGCGTCTGATAGTGATTCATTTACTGATACATCTGCCGGTGGTTTAGCTCACTTTACTGGAACTGGAAATGTAGACTTAAATGGTAATTTTATAGGCACATCATTTGCTTCTGGACCATCTTCAGTGCAATCAGAATTTACAGCGTTGGGATATGCTGATCTTGAGGTTGTATACAACTATACTGAAGCACCTGAAGGAAGTGTCCCATTTGGTTTTGACCCAATGATTGGCTTGTCAATCTTAGGAGCAGTTGGAGGATATGAAGTTCGCAGACGTAGAAATAAAGCTGCTAAAACTGAATAATTAACCAATAATGATTTTTAAAACCCGCCTCGCAAAATAACAGCAGGCGGGTTTTTTTATCCCCAAAAATATTTAACAGTATATTTATAATCTAAAAATACGAAAGATGAAGTCCTTTAAATCACTATCAAAAGTAGCATTGAAAGCACATTCTGCCTTAATTTTAGCTGTCTCACTATTTGCGATTTGTAATCAAGGATTTGCCGATACTCTACCGGAAAACACAGTCAATATCGGTTCACAATCTACTCCTATTACCCCAGATACAACTTTGAATCTTTCTATCCCAAAATTTGATTCATCTCTTGGCACATTAACCGCAATTAACTTTAACTTGGACGGTACTGTTTTTGGAAGCATGGGAATGGAAAATTTAAGTGTTTTTCAGCCCACCTTCTTTAATTTAATAAGTCTCTCGGCATTTTTTGAATTGGATACTCAATCCGGACAGAGTTTAATTAATGTCAATCCATCTGATTTCGAATTAGTTGGAGACAGCCTTGATCCATTTAATGGATTAACTACTTATGATGGAACTACAGATTTTTCTGGTACTTCCGGTGTAACATTCAACAATATTGAAAATTCATCATCAGCTGCAGCGACAAATATAGATTCAGGGGTTTTAGCATTATTTACAGGTTCTGGAAATATTGATTTAGTGCTCGATATCACAGACGTTTCATTTGCCGTCAGTCCATTAGAAAATCCTGAAACTTCACCAGATGATTATGAATTTACTGCATTTCAATTTAATACATCAACTTTTGCAACATTAGGTGTCGAGTATGAGTTTACGCCTGCTGCAGCACCTGGTGCCGTTCCTTTTGGATTTGATCCAGTTATTGGACTTTCAATTATTGGAGCTGCTGGTAGCTGGGAAATAAAAAGGAGAAGGCGTCGAATAAAAAAATAACTGGTATTATATAGTAATATTTAAATAAACTCGGTTAGAATTTATCTAAGCGGGTTTTTTTATTGAATAAATTGTAAAATCAATTTGTAAGACATATTTTAAAATCACTATAAATTATAAGAATATTTTTCTCAAAAAATAATCTTGCCAGATATCGACTATTATTACCTTTTAATTTATGAATTTAACCTTTAATAATAAAACAGCGTTAGTGACTGGAGCTGGAAGAGGAATAGGTCGATCAATAGCTGAAGAATTGGGGTACTTAGGTGTCACTGTAATTTGTGTGAGTAAATCTGAATCTTCGTGCAAATCTGCTGCAGATGCTATAATTAAAAATGGCGGGGAAGCTACATTTAGATCTGTTGATGTAGCAGACTCAAAAGCAGTTGAAGTGGCTTGTAAGAGTTTATTGGAAGAATTTACAAATATTGATATTTTAGTCAATAATGCTGGAATTGTTAAAGATGGATTAGTGCTTAGGACTTCAGTAAGTGATTGGGATAATGTTATTCAAACTAATCTTAACAGTTGTTTTTACTGGGTAAAAAATCTGGTACATCCAATGGCCAGAAAACGTTGGGGGAGAATAATCAATATATCTTCAGTAATTGGCTTGGTAGGCAATGCTGGGCAGGCTAGTTATGCAGCGTCAAAAGCGGGAATTATTGGCTTGAGTAAAAGCTTGGCTAAAGAATTTGCATCTAGAACTATAACTGTAAATACATTGGCGCCAGGATTTATTGAAACAGATATGACTTCAAGGCTTGACGAAAGAACAAAAGATAGCATTGCTAATTTAATACCTTTGCGACGTATGGGTAAACCTGACGAAATTGCAAAAATGACTGCTTATCTTTGCTCGGAAGAAGCAAGTTATATAACAGGTCAAGTTTTTACGATTGACGGAGGTATGGTGATGTGATGAAAATTATTTTAATAAAAAGAAAAAATTAATATTATGGCAGACAAACCGATAGACGAACGAGTAAAAGAGATTATTGTTAATCAGCTCAGTGTAAATGAGGAGCAAGTCACACCTGAAGCGTCATTTTTGGATGATCTCGGTGCTGACTCACTTGATACGGTTGAGCTTATAATGGCATTTGAAGAAGAGTTTAAAGATGAACTTGATGGTGAGATTCCTGAGTCAGACGCTGAAAAAATGCAAACAGTTGGAGATATTATAAAATACATCGAAGATAAAAAATCATCTAGCTAGTTTACTAAATTATTTATTTAAATTTTTATTTAACAGCCTATTCCAGGTCTATTAGTGGAAAAAGATAGACTAGTTAAACGTATTGTTGTTACCGGAGCCGGGGTAGTTACTTCGCTGGGCTGTGATCTGGATAGTTTTTGGAATAATTTACTTTCCGGAAAAAGTGGTGTTCAAAGAGTTTCACAGTTTGATCCTGAATGTTTTCCAAGCCAAATTGGATCTGAGGTACTTGATTTTGATCCTACCAGATGGATGGAGCCCAAAGAAGTGCGGCGTAACGATCGATATACACAGTATGCAATGGCCGCATCCAAGATGGCAATAGAGGATTCTGGTATAAATATTTCTCTATTAGACAAAGAAAGATTTGGTGTTCTAATCGGAAGTGGTATTGGTGGAATGCAGACTATCGAGAATCAGATGAGAAACTTGATCAATAAGGGGCCTAGAAAAGTTTCACCATTTACTATTCCATCACTAATTGCTAATATTGCTTCTGGTGTTGTGGCAATTGAATTTGGTGCAATGGGGCCTAATTTTAGCATAGTTAGTGCTTGTTCATCATCCACGCATGCAATTGGTGAATCAATGCGAATTTTAAAAAATGATGAAGCTGATATAATTGTTGCCGGTGGAAGCGAAGCTTCAATTACTCAAATTGGTTATGCTGGATTTTGCTCTATGAAAGCGATGAGTACGTCATTTAATAATGACCCTGAAAGAGCAAGTCGCCCGTTTGATGCAAACAGGGATGGCTTTGTGATGGGCGAGGGTTCAGGTATTTTAATACTCGAAACACTTGAGCACGCCATTGCCAGAAATGCCTCAATTTATTGTGAAATAGTTGGATATGCTGCCAGCTGTGATGCATATCACATTACTTCACCACATCCAGATGGAAAAGGACTTAGTTTATGTCTACAGAATTCTTTAAAAAGTGCCGGCTTAAAGCCAAATGATATAAACTATATTAATGCACATGGAACTTCCACACATCATAATGATAAGTTTGAAACCAAAGCTATTAAAGATGTTTTTGGAGAGGATGCCTATAATATACCAATTAGTTCAACTAAATCGATGACTGGGCATCTGTTGGGCGCTGCTGGCAGTGTAGAAGCAATTGCTACTATTAAAGCAATTCAGACTGGAGATATTCCACCGACGATAAATTATGAAAACGCAGATCCCGACTGTGATTTAAATTATGTACCTAATATCAAAACCAAAGCTGATGTTAAAATTGCAATGAGTAATAATCTTGGATTTGGTGGTCAAAATGCTAGTTTAATATTTAAAGCTTATGATGAAATTACTCCTAACTAACTATCAATTGAATTATTGTTAATGAATGCAGTCTTTACTTGAGATATTAAATAAAACAACTGATTATTTTGAGAAAAAAGGGATTTCTAATGCACGGTTTAATAGTGAACTATTAATAGGTAATATTTTAAATTGTAAACGTCTTGATTTATATTTGCAGTTTGAACGCATACTAACTGAATTTGAATTAGTATTAATTAAGACAGACATTCGAAGACGTGTTACTCGTGAGCCTCTACAATATATTATTGGGCATGTTGATTTTTTTAATACTAAATTAAAAATTGATAATAGGGCTCTTGTGCCACGTCCAGAAACTGAAGAACTTATTGAGTTGATTATAAAATCATTATCAATTGAACCCAAAAAAATACTTGATGTTGGTACTGGTAGTGGGGCAATTGGAATTGCATTAGCAAATTACTATTCTTGTGCGCATATTACACTTGCTGACATTGATGAAACAACGTTACAGCTAGCAGGCGAAAATATAAATATATCAGGAATAAAAAATCAATTTGAAATTATTCAATCAAACTGGTTTGAAAATATTAAAGGAAAGTTTGATCTTATTATTGCGAATCCTCCCTACTTAAGTGAAAATGAATGGTCAGATTCAGAAGCAGAAGTTAGGGACTATGAGCCAAAGCATGCACTTGTTGCTAATAATAATGGGTTGTCAGATTTGTGCTTTATATTAGAGCAATCACCAAATTACCTGAATAACAACGGGGTTATTTATCTGGAAACCGGTATATATCATCATTCAAAATTAATAAAATTAGCTAATGAATTAGGTGCAAAAAAAATACAAGCATCTAAAGATCTTTCAGGTAGAGATCGTTTTATTTGTGCGAAGTTTAGTTGATTCTAAATGCTCAAAATTGCAACTTGGTAGATTAGACTAATGATCAGTAATGTAATATAAAATATCTTTATCCCTGCTTGGTTTCAATTTGATTACTATTTAAAGTTTTTGCAGTCTGAGTCGAAATTATTAGCCAGTCAGAAACTATTCGCAGGCTCTCACGCAGTAGTATATCTACATCGTCCCGCTTGTTGAGAACTCTAGGGTCTAATTCAATGAGTTGAGTAAAGAATTCAGGAAGAAACTCATTAATGTTTTCCATCAGTACTATATTTCCAAAATGATTCATAAAAATATTTTCAACTTGCAAATTAGAATTATATTTAAGGGTTTTTAGATCCTGTAACAGTTCTTCAACCACTTCATCGTTAACCTCTATTCCTATTTTTTTAGAAATTAATGATTTAATTTTTTTATTATATTTTGAAATTGCTTCATAATCAATTTCTTCAACCCATACTTCACTTACTTCACTTTCTTCGTTAGGTTGATAGTAGAATACTTTCTGGTAATAGTTGTTTGCTAATGGTTTTCCATTTGGTAATAATGATTTTTTTAATTTTTCCTGATGTTGTTTTTCTTGTTTTATTGATATATCCAACAAAACTTCTTTTGCGAAAAAATCAGTTAAGCTCAGATTGTATCTCAGTTCATCCATTTCTTTTTTAAATAATTTATCAGCTTCTTTCTGTGTTTTTCTTTTTTTGATATTCAATGAAACTTCTTTTAATTCTTGACGCTTTTTAAACCAGTTTATGTTACTCTGAACATATGAAAACTCTTTTAACTTTGATTGTCTTTCGCCGCTAAATGCTCGGAGTTCATCGATAAGATGATTTTCTATTTGTGCTCCACCAGGCGCAATTGAGTCTTGTTCTTCCCATTTTATTGGTTCAATTGTATCCCATACCAATGCATTAGGTAGATCTGATTCGCCAATCGGTAAATATTCATTTATTGAAGGAAGTATTATATCCGATTGCACCCCTTCTTTTTGAGTTGAAGCTCCGTTAGGTAAATAAAATTTCTGGATGGTAATTTTTGCTGCACCAAATTTTGCTTTTTTAGTAAAAGGATTCCAGACTAAATTTCGATCGAGTTCAAAAATAGCTTGTACAGTTCCTTTACCATGCGTTGCACTGTCTCCAACAATTATTGCTCTTTTGTGATTTTGAAGTGCACCCGCTACAATCTCAGAAGCTGAAGCACTTCTTCGTGATACAAGTACGACAAGTGGACCTGTGTAGGCAACCTTCGGATTTCGATCCCAGTCTTGACGTATATTGCCGGTAGTGTCTTTAATTTGAACAACAGGTCCTTTAGGAATAAATAGACCGGTTAAACTAACTGCTTCACTCAAAAGTCCACCCCCATTTTTTCTTAAATCCAAAATTAAACCTTTAACTCCAATCTTCTTTAACTTTTCAATTAGTTCTTCAACGTCATTAGTTGTACTAGATATGCCTTTCCCGTCAGATCCTGATCCATAAAATGACGGTACATCTATCACACCAATTTGAATAGTACTATCCTGAAAAGGTATTTCATAAACTTCAGCTCTAGTGAGATTGGACGTTAATTTAATCTTGTCTCTTATAAGTTTCACGACTTTACGATCAGAAGTATCTGATGATCCTGATGGAACTATTGTAAGTATTACTTCTGTACCTTTTTTACCCCTAATCTGTTTGACGATTTTACGTAATTTCATGTCAATGACATCAACTGGGGCTTCGTTTTTTTGAGATACTTCAACTATTTTGTCACCAGGATACAATTGACCGCTCATCTCGGCTGGACCACCCGGTATAAGTTTTTGAATGACACAGTATCCATCCTCATCTCTCAATAATGCGCCAATTCCAAATAATGAATTTCGCATTGATATGGAAAATTCCTCTAAAGAATCCGAAGACAAAAAATTTGAGTGCGGATCGAATAGGTGTGCAAAAGTGGTCAAAAATATTTCATGTACGTTATGTGCTTCAATTTCGTCTACATACTTTTTTGTTCGAGTGTAACGTCTATGAACTTTTTTGATAGCATCTTTTAATGGCAAATCAGTTAGCATTTCCTGAAGAAGATCATGCTTTATTCTTTTACTCCAAAGTCTATTTGACTCTTTAGTATTCTCTGGCCAATCCATTTCCGAACGATCAGGAATAAATGTTTGATCTGATTTAAAATTAAAATCTCCCTTTAACTTTTTAAATACCCAATTAATTCTTTCATGAACACGGTCTCGATACATCGAGAAAATTTGAAATGCCGGATAAAGATCTCCGTCTGATAAGTAAACTTCCTTTAATGTTTTTTCAAATCTAACAAGAATTTCATCGCGATCTTTTTTCTGGAAGAACAGTCGATTATAATCCAATTCCTTCATGAAATTAATAAGAATTTCTTTGGATTCAATATTATCCAGATCCTTTTTAGTGTAATGATATGATCGAAGATAATCTAATGCTAACACAGTTTCTTTATTTAACTTACCATGCTGGTCATCCGTTAAGGTGAATAAATCAGTACTGTCACCTGCAAGAGGTAATGTAAGACAAACTAATATGAGATAACGAAAAAGTAAATTTGTAATTGATTGATTAATTTTCATATCGATACTGATTGTGTAGCATAAGCTTTAAATTTTAAACTGATTTAGCAATAATTTTTGACTAGATTTTAATATTTTTAATTATCGTTATATTTTGTAGCATTATTGTTTTTAATTGTTCTTCAAAATCTATACTATTTTCGTATCCTAGCCAAATTGAAATTGTTTTTATTTCATCCATATTATTGCTAATATTTGTTACAGATGAATTAGTATTTCTGCGTAAATAACATTCAACTTTTCTCAAAATGTTGTAGTTTTTTATTAAAATCGTTCCATCCTGCTCATTAATGAGGTTGCTGGCTATTAGCTCAATCAGGATTTTTCTTGTTTCAGTGATTCTAAGTTGTTCATTATGATAGCCATATAGTAGTTGAAACTTTTGACAAAGAAATTCAATTTCATGTATTCCGCCTTTTCCACTTTTGAAATCTAGATATTGTGAATTATTGGTAACTTTCTCAGCTAGAATTTTTTCACGCATTTCATCAATTTCAATCAAAGCATCTTTAGAAATTGTTTTAGAATAAATTAGATTATTTTTTATTAAATTAAATTCTTGATACAAAATTTTATTTCCTGCTACAAAACGAGATCTGGTTAGTATTTGCTTTTCCCATGTAAGAGCAGAATTGCTATGATAAATTTGAAATGCATTTAATGTAGTGATTATAGGACCGTCGTTTCCATGTGGACGTAGTCTCAAATCAACATCAAATGTTTGTCCCATTGTTTGATGAAAATTGAGAATCTTTAATAATCTCTTTATGCAGGAATTAATATTATTTGAATCTACCTCAGCTGAACAGAATATCATAATATCAAGATCTGAGCCAAATATTAATTCACTACCGCCATATTTACCAAAACCAACTATTGCTAAATCTGTTTCAAGATTTAAATATTTCAATACATGATTAATCGTTAAGTCTGCAAGTTGAGTTAATTTTTCTTCTAGAGAAATGTAATCAAATGCGTTTAACAATTCTCCTATTGCGAGTCTTACTTGTTCTGCTTTAACATACAACCATAACCATTTTGCCAATTCATTATCTGTGGATGCGGGTATGTGAGATAATTCATCTGTGATAACATCATTGCCTTTTGCAACACGTAACCCGGAATAAAATATTTCTTCCATAATTTCGGGATGGTTGCTCAACAGATCAAATATAAATTTACTTCGATCAAACAATAACACTAACGATTTAAAAAACTGAGGGTTTTGGTTGCACATTTTTAAAAATTGTTTTCTAGCACCATACTTGTCCGCAAAATGTGTGATTCTTTTGAGTGTCAACAATGAGTTGGCTAAGGGCTTTAGAGCAGTATCAAATTGTTTGGAGATATCTAAGAATAACGTGATATGTTCTCTGGTTAGTAAATTGTGAGGGGCGCCCAAAATAAACTTTATTAAACAATCAATAACATCTTTATTATCACTTTGGAACCAGGATTTTAATTTATTAGAAATATTATCAGATATATTTTGTTTGCTAATAAATAACGACCATTCCTGTATGTATTCCTCATTTGTAACCTCAGAAAATAATGCATTATAATTTTTCCTAACTTTTTTCCGTATATCATTTATATGAGCTTCAAATTCGTTAACATCTGTAAAGTTCAGTGATTTTGCCAATATTTTCATTCGATCAAAACTGGTAGGTAATTTATGCGTCTGGCGTTCATCTCGCATCTGCAGACGATTTTCTACAAGTCTCAAAAATAAATAATAATCTGTTAAGATTTTTTGGTCTTTTTTAGTTATTAATTTATATCGAGATAATTTTTCTAATGCTTTTAACGTCGATCCGGTTTGTAAAAACGGATTGCGTCCTGCATTTATTAATTGCAATGCCTGCACAAAAAATTCGATCTCACGAATTCCGCCTTCGCCGTTTTTAATATCTAATTCCAAATTCTCTTTTCCAACAACTTCCTTTTCAATTCTCAATTTGACACCGGCAACCTCAGGTAAAATTGTTTCTGGTAGAAATCGTGGATAACGAAAGTTATTTAAATTTTCTAGTAATTCATGGCCTAAATTGATATCACCTGCAACCGGCCTTGCTTTAATCAATGCCATTCTTTCCCAAATTTGTCCTGTTTCAAAATAGTAAGCCTCCATCGATGAAAATGATCGTGCGATCGGTCCGGTATCACCTTCCGGGCGAAGTCGTAAATCGACATTGTAAAGCGACCCATAATTCACTTTTTCATTTATTTTAGCTGTGATGTCTCGGCAAACACGTGAATAAAATTCCTGCAATGACGTATGAGTAAGACGACCATTTTTTTTGCAATATCCGTTGCCGTCATAAAAATATATGAGGTCGAGATCCGAATAAAAATTCAATTCATTTCCGCCAAATTTTCCTAATCCCAGTATACAAAAACGTGCTTCACTCTCTGTCTCTTCATTCCACGGTAATCCTAACCTGTTTGACCATGATTGAATTGTGAAATCAGTTAATCTTTGTAAGCAAAACTCAGCTAGCGATGTTAATTCTTTAAAAGTATCGGTGATTTTTACTAAATTATTTATCTCGCGATAAGCCACGCGCAATGACATTTTTCTTCTAAATTCTCTTAATTGTTTTACTAAAACTTTTTGAGTTCTAGATTGTGTGGAGTAATCAATACACCATTCTTTTTCATATTCTATAGCTTTAAAGACGGTATCTCGAATTTCAGGATTTTCTAACCATTCTAAATAATCAGGATTATTTAAAATTAACTGGCTGTAAACTGGGCTGATTTCTGCAAGATTTTCTAATCTGATTTTACAGTCTGCACTAAACCATTCAGGTAATGCATCACTGTTTAGTTTTTTAAGGGAATTAGAAAACTCTTCTATATAACTCATATTAAATATACTATCAACGATTCACTATTTAATTCCCAATCGATTTAAAAATGGATTGATATCTGTTTTTCGACCAAGAAATAACTGTACAGAATCGTTGATATCTCGCATGTTTCCTTGCTCATAAATTTCTTTTCGCAATCGCATACCCGCTTTTAAATCGAGATACCCATTACTGGAATTTTCAAAAATAGTTGCCATGTCGGCAGATATCGCATCTGCCCAGGCATATCCGTAATAGCCTGCGTCATAACCAGTTAAATGTCCAAAATAGGCAACAAATGCCGTGTCATCCGGTACGGGTAGAAAAATTTTATTGATAATATTATTTGCCAATTCAGCTATATTTTTTACCGCCTCACCCTCCTTTATTTTGTGTAACTCAATATCAAGCATACCATAGGCTAACTGTCTGCGATAAAAACTTCCAACAGTTGCTTTTTTTGATGCAATAATTTGATCCAATGTTTTTTGCGGAAATTTTTTATCCGGATTGCGATAGTCAGCAGCAAAAATATCGAGAATTTGTTTACTCTCTAACCAATATTCTAACAGTTGTGATGGGGCTTCTACAAAATCTCTCGGCACACTTGTTCCTGAAAATCTTGAATAAGGTGAGCGTGTAAGAATCGAATGCAATACATGGCCAAACTCGTGGAATAACGTTTCAACATCATTATATTTTAAAAGTGATTTACCCTCATCGTCTGGTGGAGGAAAATTACAGAGCAAAGCAACCGTTGGTCTTTGATATTTTCCGCTCTCTAATTTTTTACCGGATATAATTCCAAATTGTGCAAAATGATTATATTTTCCCTCACGTGGAAACATATCCAAATAAAATAAACCGAGTGGTTCATTTGTCGTCTTATCACTAATTGCATACAGTGTCACATCCGAGTGCCATTTGTCAGGGTTAGAAATTTGTTCAATAGAAAGGCTAAAGATCGTTTCAAAAACATTGAACATGCCGTCCAAAACTTTTTGATAGGGAAAGTAGACTCGCAATGCTTCGTTATCGACATTGTATTTTTCTTTCATCAACTGATTTCTATAATATCGCCAATCCCAAATATTAAATGCAGTATTTTTGATGCCTGTCTTTTTAGATTTTATTGCAGTGAACCGAGAAATTTCCTCTTCAAATTTTGGCTGCAGTCCCGAATAAAGATTATTTAAAAATTGGCTGACAGTTTTTTCATTTTGTGCCATTTTAACTTCTGTTTTATAGTCTGCCCAACTATTATATCCGAGTTGATGCGCTATTTTTGCCCGTAGTTTTACAATCTTGGTAAGCACTGGAATATTTTTTTCTTTGGCCAGTTTATAGCGTGTCAGAAACAATTTTTTCCGAGTTGCTTCCAATTCAGCATTTTCCATTATCGTTAGATAATGCCAGGTAATATTTACTTTAACATTATATTTTCCCTCAGCATTTTTAATGTCTTTATTATTTAAAAATGATTCTGGCAGGCCTTTTAAATCTTCTTTTGTAAATGTTAATTCTGCCGCTACTTTATTAATGTTGTTGTCAAAATCAGTTTCAAGTTTTGCTAATTGCTTTTGCATAACAATTAACTCGTCCCGGTCTTTTTTAGGCAAATCCAACCCGGCTCTTTTATAGTCACGCAAAGTCTCATTGAGTAGCTTTTTATCTACGGAGTTTAATTTTAGGTCAGTTGCCGCAAACTTTTTTAAGACCTTATAGACATCCTCACGGTATTGAAAATCGACAATCCAGTCCTGATATTTTTTCACAGAATCAGTCGCAGATTTTTTAAGATCTTTATTGGCGGTAGTTTCTTTGATTAAATAATGTCTGCTTACAACACCATCTATTTCATGCAACAGAGAATCAAGTGCCACAAAAGTATTCTTAAAGCTTAGCTCTGTGTCTTTCAGCTGTGCCAATTTATCTCCGTCAGCATTTGCTTTTTTAATAGCTTGATCAATAGCTTTAGCAATCTCATCGGGGTCATCCTCAAAAACAGGGGCTGTAAGAACAGAATTATACTTTTTTTCTAAATCTTTAAATTTAGCCAGGTCAGGTAATTTAGCGTCTCCTTGAGTAGTGAAACTAAACATTAGCAAAGACCAGATGATAGTCAGAACCCTCGTGTTAAATAAACTGTGTTTAAACGGGTAAATTTTATTTTGAGACATAACAGATAATACAAAGAAAAAAGAAAATTCTAGCCAGTCTGAATTTTGCTTAAAGTAGGAAACTGTAGATTTTTAACAACAAAGCCTGCAATTTGTTCAATTTATAATATTGACCATAATCATAAACCTGATCCTAATCCATATCTGCCTCACGCCTAGCCGCAATGTTGTTAAAGAGTTTTTACCACAGAACTCACAGAGTAAGATGAGAGTTCTTTATAGGCTTGAAACCACATAAGACGCAAAAATTCACAAAAAATATCTACTACTGATCTATCTGCTATTGCCTATAGTCCATTGGGCATTACTAGAAGTAATAGATTCACCATTCTTAAAATCCTGTTAATCCTGTTAATCCTGTCTAAAAATCCTTATCATATATTCGAAATCTCGGCTATCGGCTATCGGCTATTGTCTATTGGCTATTACCGCAGGTAGTTTCACTATTCACTTCACAAACTCTCGTGGAGTAACTGCAACTTTTGGAACAGCCTTTAAAATATTTTTATCCATTGTAACTAATTTTACGCCCAAATTTTTAGCCAGTACAACAAACTCAGCATCATAAGCAGAAAATTTTGTTTTTTGGGTTAATTCTAATACAGATATTGAAGTTACGATATATTCACGGTCAGCTAACATTTGTTCTGCTTTTCCCATTGTAGCAATTGCTTGCTGCACATTCATTTTTGTGACCCCCATATAAGTGGTCAGTATATTTCTAAACTCGGATCGCCACAACATTGGCACTACCCAATTGTCATCCTTTTGATAGACATTTTCAGCTTCTAAGTTTCTTTCACCTGGAATTAATAGATAAGAGATTAAATTGGTATCGGCGACGATCATGGCCGTCCCACGGTCTTAGCATTTTCAATCATCTTATCGGTTAGTTTACCGGGGAGTTGATTTCGATATTCCCGCACTTCTGCGAGAAACTTGCCAGCATCCAATTTTTGTGGAGTGACTATATTTTCCAGGCATTCAATAATTTCACGATTTAGACTTCTCTTATTTTTTTTTGCTCTACTCTTTAATGCAGTATGCAATCGAGTAGGAATTTGTTTTACAGTAATTGTAGTCATAGTGGAACCATAAAAAAACCATAATGGTTGTCAATATAGAAACAGATCAATTGCCATAGATTTAAATTTTTGCCTCACGCCAAGCCGCTAAGTCGCAAAGATATATTTTGTCATCGTGAGGAATGCAATAACGTGGCGATCCATCCCTATTCGTAATTGGTAATTCGTAATTAGAAATTAGAAATTAATTTTTCCTCGACCTAGAAACCAAAACATAATCTAATCGAACAACCATTAGCCTTATCCGAAACATGGCTGATAAAAAACAATCCAAGCAGCAATGTCCATAATCATTATGCAACTAATGACCAATGGCGGTAGCTTGTGAACTAAGAATGGTGTGCCAAGGCCGATAGCCGACATCCATCATGAGGAATTCAGATCTGAATAATTTATATTATACTAAAACATATTCTATCGGCTATTTGTTATTGTCTATTGGCTATTACCGCAGGTAGGATTTTTCACCACAGAGTTCACGAAGTGTTGTCCTAATCTTAGCTAACTATTTTAACTCTCTTGTTTTCACCATTCACGATTTGCTATTACCGCAGGTAGTTGAATCCATATCAGGTCACAAAAAATTAGATTTTTTACTGTAACTGAAATTTGCGCTTACTTTGAGAATAGGGTGAAAAATGCAAAATTATCCATGCTTGACAATCAATTTTTTCCACTTTTTCATGCCTGATATGATAAATAGCCAGGAAAAAGTTTCCACCTATTTATAATGTAATATAATGGAAAAATTTCCATATATCAATACTGTTAGAACAAAAAAATGTCACTCACACAGGCCCAAGCACAGACTCTGATTACAACGCTCAAAGAGGCCTCACGGCGGACACCATTCACGTGGGAAGCTAGTGTTCGATATGATGAGCCACTCGTCGCGATTGAGCATGAAGGAATAGAGTTCATTCTCACACTGAATCGTAATCCGTTTGAGATCCGACTTCATCTTCGCACCCAGAACGACAACATTGGTTTGTGTCGAATTGACGCCGCACCATACCACCCTAATCCAGATGGGACAGAACTCCGCGATACACCACACATGCACGTCTATCGTGAGGGCTACGGCCTGAAGTGGGCCGAACCAATTGATTGGTATGACACTGGCGATCAACAGGGGACCTTGGAGCAGATTCACGCTCGATTCCCTAATGGAATTCAGACGACACTACTTTAGTCCTGATGGCCGAACTCTTACCAGATTTCGCTTCAGATTATGGCCGCTGGCTGACTTCACGTCTTTCTCAACAGGTCAGGGATGGAGTCGTCGAAGTGTCCACACCTTTATTGGACCCGCTCAACGATGGAATGCGTGTATACATCGAGACTGGTCCAGGAGGAACCCTTGTTCATGATGGTGGCATGACGATTGAGACTTTGGCCGTGCACGGAGTCGATGTCCACTCAACCGTCAAGAGGGAGAGTCTTGTCGACGACATTCTCAGATCTTCAGGCCTTTCGATGGAGGACGATCGTATCCAGACACAAGCCAATCCACACAATTTACCCCAAAGGATGCATTTCCTCCTTTCTGCGATGCATCGTATCAGCGATCTCTCGCTTACTGCTCGCCAAGGCAAGGCGACGGATTTCTTTGAGCGCGTATGCAGCTATTTAGACGACCGAGATGTATTATATTCCACCCATCTATCTATACCAGGCAAGACTGTAGAGCATCCTGTCGACATTATTATTCCGCTGCCACGCCGGAGAGAGCGCCTAGTAAGACTAATTGGTACACCGAACATCAACACCGCTAAGATTGTATCCTTTTCATGGATTGAAGTAGCTGACGTGCGCCCTGAAGCAGAAAGGGTTATCTTAATTAACGATGAGGCATCCGGCGACAGAGATGAGATTAAGAGCATCAGCCAACAAACAGAATCAATTCTACAGGGATATAGCACGGGAATGTATCGTTGGAGCTGTCGCAATAATCCCGAATTCAAACAGTTTTGGCGCGCTGCATAAAAAGTGCTAACAAGTCGTAGCACATTAACTAGCTTCGTGCTTGAGCGCACTCAAACTTTAAGCCTAATTTGTCTATTGAGAGATCAACGCATGGACTCTAGAGAATCAAACGCAATCAGAGATATTAAAAAACTGGTAGAGGCTAACAAAAAGGGTCAGATTGATGATATTGCAACTAACGCTGTATAAATTTATTATAAAATTCTAAAACAAACGTAATCGTAATAGAGCTATTACGATATCATGTCGCAGAATATCTCGACGAAATGTCGGGCTAACAAAAAGGGTAGGCTAACAAAAAGGGTCAGATTGATGATATTGCAACTAACGCTGTATAAATTTATTATAAAATTCTAAAACAAACGTAATCGTAATAGAGCTATTATGATATCATGTCGCAGAATATCTCGACGAAATGTCGAGACAGTAGATGAACATTAACTCACTATTGAACGATTAAAATTAATAGATCATTCCTTTATCTATAGCTGATAGTAACAAAGTTATACTCAGGCTGGCACTAGCTGGTTAATCGACGATTTATGGAGGCAAACTCTGTCTTTCGAGATTTCATACAACCAAAATGCCTAGGAGGAAATAGATAACAGTTCACCAGGCTTGATATCAATTAAAGCGGATATACCGGAAGGAATAAGAGGTATTATATCGTCGTATCGGTTTGATTGAACCACGAGAACGATAATTGCTATTTTTGATGTGATGAGATTTTGTTGATACTGAATATTTTGATCTACTGTCAAGAAGACATCGAATTGATTTTCGATCTCTTTCAACAATTCTCCGTTGTCCAAACCAGCAAGTTTTAATTGACGAACTGTCGATACATCATGGGGTAATTCGTTTGCGACTCGTCTCGGAACGCATTCATCCAGAATTATTTTCACGCTGATAACTGTGTGTTTAGGAGATGCTCTTTTGCCCTCTCCAGAGTCGCAATTACTTGTTCACGCGAAACCGTTGGGAAATCGTCAAGAAAAACTTCGATTGAATCTCCTGCTTCCAAGTAATCGATTAGTGCTTGGAACGGAACCCGGGTACCGGAAAATACTGGAGTTCCACCAAGAATATTTTTCGAAGACGTAATTAGATTTTTCATAGTAACAATAATATAGTGTAATAAAGAGATTCATCAACCTTAATTACAATACTGGGTATGAACCGAAGACATAGGTTACACATTGTTTAGGAAGACAATAAAAGAGTCTAACGCAAAACATTAACATTTCTGGAAAAATTATTATTTTTCTAATTATATTAATACTAACGGATACAGTAAATCCATATCGAGTAACGTTGTAGAATTTTGATACTGTGAAAACTTTATGATCACACAACTTATCGAAGCCAAAGCGAATTAACTCTCACTGATCAGCCTACGCTTGAAGCTACTGCTAGACGCGGACACTATTGAGACAAAAAGGAAAGAAAAATTAAAATAAATCTTTCTGCGTCACAGCAACTTAGTGTGAGATAAAAATCTCATACTTTAGATTCCAATTAAAATTAGTGCCAATGAGTGAAAATTGTTATGATTGATGTCACTTTGTTCGGTAGTGGTCTATAAATAGTATAATTGAATAAATGAACTGAAGTTGAGAATAGATTTGATCTTTTGTTTGCCGCTAGTATGGTTGGGATTATGACAGAAAAAGAGATATTAATTAGCATTTTGAATCGATTGCCTGATGAGGTTTCTTTTAGTAAGATTAAGGATGAATTTGAAGTTCTAAGTGCTTTGCAGGAAGCTGGGGCTGATATTGATGCTGGTCGTACGAAGACACACGAAGAAGTGAAGTCGCTATTTAAGTCATGGGTTGCCAATTAGCGCTGACTATATAGATTCTATCAGCATTGAAAGTACTTAACTGAAAAAATGAATCGAACAATATTAGCATTTCTTATAGCGCCAGCTTTTCCGGCTATTTGGATGAGTGCGACTGACATTCTATCATTCTTTTATTTTGGTTATTCTTATATTTGTAGTTATGTGATTGGTGTTCCTGGTTTTTTATTACTTCGTAAGTTCAAAATAGAATTTCACTGGACATATGCTTTGTCAGGATTTTTGGGAGGGATAATAATAATTATTTTAATAAACGTTAATTATATTAATAGTGGTATATTTTTACCAGCACTAGTGTTTGGTGGATTTGGCCTAATAGTGGCTTTAGTGTTTAGCCTAGTAAGAGGTTCAGAGAGAATTAGATCATCGAAATAAATATGCTAAGTCGAATAAACGCCACAGAATTTTACGCGGATGAATAAAACTCTACCGAGCTTGCGACAATTCAACAATTGAAATGAGAATAACGAGATCAACAGCCGGCTAGCATATTTTGGCGTTGGCTCGAAATGAAATATTGACCAGAAAGAATTATTAAATATGCTGAATCTTATGAATTTATCAGTAAAAGAAATTGAAAATGAAGCGTTGCAATTACCAGCAGGCGAGAGAGAAAGATTGGCTTCAAATTTATTCAATAGCATTCACAATACTGAGTTGAATGAAACTGATGAGGCTTGGTTATCTATTGCAGAAGACCGATATGAAGCTTTGATATCTGGAAAAGATAAAGGCATCAAAGAGAGCGAATTTTTTGAAACTCTTAATGAGTCTTTAAAATGGATTTGATTTTTGCATCTGAGGTCATTTCCGAAACTTCTGAATCAGCAAATTACTACGAAAATGAAGTCGAAGGACTTGGTAAAGCATTTCTCCAAAAAGTGGAAGATGGCTTTAGTGATATAAAGGAAAGTCCATTGGCGTATAGGATTATCCGAGGAGATTTTCGTAGACATTTATTATCAAGGTTTCCATTCGGTATAATCTATCGAATTGATTCTGATACAATTTATGTCGTAGCAGTGATGCACCTTAAGAGAATACCCCACTATTGGCTGGAACGAAAAATTAAATAGCTAACGAACCGATGCTTTTTAACATTTATATTTGTTGCCTGAGCATAAAAGTTTAAGATCAAGATTTCTTAATTCATTTATTATACTGACAAAGAAAATAAAATTTACTCTGCGTCACAGGTGCGTCAGGCGAAGCCTGACTTCTCTATTAGTCTGAAAAGTGATTAACATGAAAACTGAATGTCCAACATGTAGCCAAACCGGCACAGAAAGGAGTAATCCCCAAAGTGAAGCCCGGTGCGGTGAACTTGTGAGCCGCAACGCAAGTGAACTCGATTCGGCCTCGTTACGCTATGTGGGAATGGCCAATCTTCCAGAGATGCTGAAGCCTGCAAACATCGGTGAAGAGACATTCATTTGAACGAATTCAATTGCGAAGACTTATCGAGCAAGATCCTGAGCGAGTTATCGATTTAATTTTAGAGCTGAAAGCTCAAAACCTGGCACTGCAAACTCAGGTAGTGCAACTGGCCGAGAAGGTGGCTGAATTAGAAGGTCGCTTGAATAAAAATAGTCGCAATAGTTCCAAGCCGCCTGGCAGTGACAGTCCTCGAAAACCAAATCCGAAAAGTTTACGCAAAAAAGGCAAACACAACAATGGAGGTCAAACAGGCCATCGTGGCAAAACTTT
>JAJFLR010000030.1 GCA_021772565.1 Opitutales bacterium
AGACTTGTATGTTTTTAATACACCAATATTTTATGAAAAAATCAAGTAAATTTTTCAAAAAAAAAGAAAAATTCGAACAATATTATTTATCTAAGTGACTGGAATGTAGAAAGTTCTGTTTTTTCGTTCAGGCACTAATTATTAGTTTTAAATTCAAGCCCAATCTGGGTGAAGTAATTATTCCTGTGTGTTACAATCCCTCGCAAAACATTATCTTCATATCAGCTTTAGAAAATAAGATACTATATCACCCTTTCAGGGCTCGTTAATTTATAACTATTATTCCCCAGGGCTGTAACCCCTGGGCTGGTTTAGAGCTGCCTTACAGGCATGTATAGCATCTGCAATAATAAATGTAGATGTCCTTTTCAACTCGGTAGCGAAAAGAATTTTGGTAGAGAGGCTTGTCCGTTCGACTGAGTTCACGCCGAAGTCTCATCGAACACTCACGATCAAAGCTGAGGCATCCGTGGGTTAATTGAGGTTATTGATATAGATGTGAAATCACGGACGACTCGGGACAGTCGTCCCTACCAAATTTACTGTATTCACCATTCGACTGTAAATTCAATAAATTATCAAATCCTTCGGTTACTAAAATTATCCATTATTTCGGTAATTTATTTTGTCAAATGCTATAAAATCAGAATCACGCCCTACCAGATAAAGACAGTTACTTAATTTTACGCAATCCATGTACATTTAACTCAGCACTCTTATAGCAGATGCTTTAATTGCAAGCTAACTGCATTATGTAGTCTTCAGTACTTTAATAAAAGCATCTTGAGGGATAGAAACTTTACCAATTTGCTTCATCCTTTTTTTACCGGCTTTTTGTTTATCCAATAATTTTCGTTTGCGAGATATATCTCCTCCATAACATTTGGCCGTTACATCTTTTCTCATCGCACTGATAGTTTCACGAGCAATGACAGTACCACCAATTGCGGCTTGAATGGCTATTTTAAACATCTGTTTCGGTAAAATTTCTTTAAGTTTATCACATAACGCTCTGCCCTTGCTATCAGCTTTTTTTCTATGCACTATGGAAGAAAACGCATCGACTGATTCACTGTTTACTAAAATATCTAACTTTACCAAATCTGATTTTTGATATTGATCAAATTCATAGTCCATGGATCCATAACCTTTAGTTATGCTTTTTAGTTTGTCATTAAAATCAATCAGAATTTCATTCAATGGTAAGTTACAGTGTACCATTAAACGAGTTTCATCTAACGTCTCAGTATGATCACAGATTCCGCGTCTTTCCATTATTAAATGGAGTATATCTCCAATACTTTCAGTTGGCAGATGAATAACTACTTTTATAAATGGTTCAGATATTGATTCAATAGTACTCGGATCTGGTAGATGAACAGGGTTATCAACATGAATTTTTTCACCATCGGTTGTTTGAACAATATAGACCACACTTGGATAAGTGGAAATGATATCCAGATCATACTCTCGCCGCAATCGTTCAATAACTATTTCCATATGCAGCAGACCAAGAAACCCACAGCGAAATCCAAATCCCAACGCAGTCGAACTTTCAGGTTGGTAAATAAATGCAGCATCATTGAGTCTCAGTTTGCCAACTGCAGTTTTTAATTTTTCGTAATCAGATGTGTCGAGCGGATATATTCCGGCAAAAACCATTGGTTGTACTTCCTGGTAACCGGGCAACATTTCAGCAGCAGGGTTAGATAATTGTGTAATAGTATCGCCAATTTTTATATCAGCTACATCTTTTATATTAGTTACAATATAGCCTACACCTCCAGTGGGCAATTCGTCTTTTGCATCCATTCCAGGTGAAAATACTCCGACCTCTTTAACCTCGGCACGGACATTATCACTCATCATCAGAATAGGAACTCCTTTTTTTAATGATCCTGAGAATACGCGAACATAGCAAATAACACCTTTGAACGCATCGTAAACACAGTCAAAAATAAGGACTCTGGTTTCTTTGATTTCAGACCATCTAGGTTTTGGAATTCGAGAAATTATTGATTCCATTATATCCTCGATGCCAATACCTGACTTTGCACTTGCTAAAATTGCATCTTCTGAAGGTATCGCTAAAATGTCTTCTAACTGTTTAGAAACATGGGCAACATCTGCGCTCGGTAAATCTATTTTATTGATTACAGGCAAAATTTCTAGTTTTTGATTGTGAGCAAGATTTGCATTGGCTACAGTTTGAGCCTCGATACCCTGTGCTGCGTCAACCAAGAGAACTGCACCCTCGCAGGCAGCTAAACTTCGGGACACTTCGTAAGAAAAATCAACGTGTCCAGGTGTGTCAATTAGATTAAATTGATAGTGCTCACCACTTTTTGAAGTGTAGTTTAAAGTAACAGGATGACTTTTAATTGTTATGCCTCTTTCTCGTTCTAAATCCATAGAATCGAGGAGCTGTTCTTTCATGTCACGCTTTTGAACAGTATTTGTAGCTTCAAGCAATCGATCAGACAATGTAGTCTTTCCATGATCGATATGTGCTATGATACAAAAGTTGCGAATGTGATTGATTGTTGGCATGGCTGGGGATTAACAACGCTTCGTTTCAGAAAATCAAGCTTTCCTAAAGATTTTATTGTAAAAAATAGGCGGCCACTGTTAATTTATCGAATTAAAAATTTTGTTGTGGCTAATATATATCGATGACTAAATCTAAAGATCAGATAACTCAAATTCCCAATCATGTAGCGATTATTATGGATGGCAATGGTCGTTGGGCTAAAAAAAGGAAGCTGCCCAGAATAGAAGGTCATAGGAAAGGCGTTAATAATGTTAAGAAAATCGTACGCCATGCATCTGATCTTGGGATAAAGTATTTAACTTTATTTGCATTTTCTGTTGAAAACTGGAACAGACCAAAACTTGAGGTAGACGCACTGATGCAATTGCTTCTTAGATTTATTAAGAGCCAAACCAAAGAAATGAAAAAAAATAAAATACGGCTTGGGGTTATAGGACGTATTAAAGAGTTACCTTCAAAAGTAGTTAAAGCACTTGAGAAATCTATGGATGAAACCAAACACTTCGATCATTTAAATTTGGTTTTAGCATTAAATTATGGATCCAGAACGGAAGTATTGGATGCAGTTAAATCGTTTTCTACTGCCTTTAAAAATAATGAAGAATCAATAGATGACTTAGACTGGAACAGATTTTCAAATTATTTATATACCGATAATATCCCTGATCCTGATTTAATCATTAGAACATCCGGAGAAAAAAGAATCAGTAATTTTTTACTGCTGCAAGGTGCGTACTCTGAATATTATTTCACAGATAAATATTGGCCTGATTTTCATGAACAAGAACTTTCAGAAGCTATCGAGTCATATAAAAAAAGAGAACGCAGATTTGGAAAAACTGGAGAGCAGGTTAACACTAATTAATTTATCAATGAAAAATAGAGTCATATCAACTGTCACTTTATGGTTAATAATCTTGTTAGTGCTTTTTTTTATGGGCGCACCCGCAGGTGCAATATTACTCACAATACTTTCTGGTTTAGCTCAATATGAATATTATCAGCTGGCAAAAAAAGGTGGTTTTGCATCCCATGCAACACTTGGAATAATTCTAGGATCTTTTCTGATATTGGGTGCATATTTTCTGCCTAAAATAGAGTTATTCAATAGTGTAAACTCGGCGGGATTATTGATAGTGGAAATTGTAATATATTGTATCGTGGTATTATTTATGAGTGGAACCAATAATAAGTTTATCACAATGATAACAACACTGTCCGGTATCATATATTTCCCATTGTTGTTGTGTAGTTTTGTGAATATTATTTTATTATTTCACAATGAGCGTATTGGGCTTTTTATAGCGGTATGGGTGGTTATAATTGCTAAATTTACAGATGTTGGAGCTTATCTTATAGGATCCAAATTTGGGAGAAATAAACTAGTACCAAAAATTAGTCCAAAAAAAACCTGGGAAGGTGCGATAGGTGGAGTTTTGATTTCCATCTCAATAGCTACATTTATTTTTCTAATTTTCAACAGATCCTTTCCTGTCGAATTTAATTTGATTAACGTTATGTTAATAGCTTGTTTTGTTTCTATAGTCTCAATATTTTCTGACCTATTTGAGTCATTAATTAAACGTGAGGTAAAGGTAAAAGATTCGGGTAATATTATTCCGGGAATAGGTGGTGCATTTGATCTAATGGACAGTTTGTTGTTTGCGGCGCCGTTGGCTTATCTGCTGATTAAATTTATTTTGTTAGTTTAATAATTTCTGGTATATTTTATGCCATTCAATTGAAATTTTTTCTGAAGAATAGGGTGTTAGATATTTTCTGAAATCTTTTGGTGATGCAAAAATCGGATGGTAAATAAATTTTCTTAAAGCTTCAGTTAAATCTTTAATATCGCCGTTGGAAAAAATAAATCCGTTTTTATTATCTTCGATCAATGTACTGGTAAATATCTTATCTGAAATAATTACTGGCTTTCCGTAACTTAGCGACTCAAGTGTAACAATTGAAAAGCTATCACTTACTGATGGCACAATTAGTACATCAATTTTTTTAAAAAATATTGCTATATCATATTGGTAATTATTCCATGTAAAATGCTCATTTAAATTTAATTCTAAAATTCTTTTTTTAAGAGATTGATAATAATATTTTCCATTATTTTTATTAGGCACTGATCCAATGTGATTAATCCTGATTTTAGATTTTTCGCTCGCTGATAAATTACCAATTGCCTCTACTAGTAAGTGCCATCCCTTATGGTGTGCAATTTCTCCTATTCCTCCAATTACTATAGGAGGTTCATGGTCAAATGATGGATTATCAATTGCAATTTCTTCTATAAAAATTGAGTTGGGGACTACCGAGTAATAATTTTTATTTTTAATTCCGTAGTACTCACCCATCCATGCTGACACAAAATTTATTCTGTATTTCATAAAATAAACGACTAATTTATAAAACCATTTTTGACGTCCAAGAACGTGAACAGTAGCAACAGATCTTTTTAATCCAAATAATTTTAATATTAAGGCAATAAGTATACCAGTACGAGAATGGCCGTGGAATATTAGTTTGGGATTATTTTTGATTCTTTTGTAAACAGTTAAAGCAAATATAATGGATCTTATGCCGGTTGATAAATTTATTTTTTCGGCATCAATTTTATTACATTTTAATAGTTTAAGCTGTTCTTTGGATTTCTGTTTGAAATTTTTACTAACAATTAAACATGAGTTAAATGAGTTAATTTTATTAAGATTTCTAATTTGCTTAATGATACCACCTTCATCAGATTCGTATCCAACAAAATGTATTACTGTTAACTTACTCACGGTATTTAGAATCAATCATGAATAGTGTGATAGACTGAAATTCCAAAGTATATTTTTATTTTACGGATAATTGATCTAAGCCAATTAATTCTTCTTAAGGGATGTGATATTAAATAAAAGTTAAGTTTTATCTCTTGGAGAGAAAATCGACTACACTTGTATTTTCTGCGAATTGATAAAAAATCTTTGTGTTGTTTGTAAGTGCCCTCAAGTGTGTCTGTAATTGAATCCTTGCGTCTTCTATATATGCTCAATACATCTGGTATAACAATTGTTTCATAATGTTTTGCCGCCCTTAATATCCACTCATAATCCATTGTATAAAACATATGATTTTCTTCATCAAGTAATCCGACCTTTTCATAAACTTCTCTGTGTACTATTGTTGATGCTTGAATGATTCCAGTTTGTTTTTCTAATAGATCATTGACACTATACTTATAGCCCTGGTTTGTGAATTCTACATTACCATCATAATTCAATACGTTTTGAGCACCACAAAACATTTTGCATTTAGGGAATTTAATTATATGTTGAATTAATATTTTGAGCGCATTTGGGGCTAACATATCATCTGCATTTAACCATATAATCCAATCACCACTTGATAATTTAATACCCTTATTAACAGCATGAGATAATCCGTTGTCAGGCTCGCTTATCCATTTAATATCTAATTCTGAACTCAGATAATCAGTAGTCCCATCTGTTGATAAGCCATCAATAATCCAATGTTCAATTTGGTTATTATTGATATCCTGATTTTTTACAGATTTAATATTTTCAGAAATATATTCCCGGCAATTTAATGAAGGTGTAATAATTGAAAAAGTAATACTCATAAAGTATTTATTTTGTATCTTAAAAAATATAGTTTGATTATGGAACTCTTGTGGTTATGTGCTTAGCGAATTATATTTAAATGAATATGAAATTTCTAATCTTAAAAAATCAAAACACATTTATATATATTGAATCAATCACTTTAGTTATTATTTCTCAGTTAGGTTATAGCTTGTTGTAATGGATATTAAGTTCAAACGAATAATTTGTATTATTATTGGAATTATTTTAGCACCAATTATTGGCAATTGGATAGCAGAAGAAAGTTATTTCAAAATTGGATTATTTTTTATTATTTTTACGACTTTAATATTACTACCTGTTATGAAACCATCTGTGATAATGGCATTTGGATTTTCTGCACCAATATTAATTCCTATTCCAATTATCCAAAAATTCCCATTAATATTTATCTGTCTATGTTGTGCTTTTTTTATTCGAATAATTTCAGATTCACGAGAGGGTGCTATAATTGTACAAAATTATAGAATAAGAATTGATTATTTAGTGATCTTTTTTTTCGGGTGGGTCTTGATGAGATATCTTCTTGATCCCGTAGTGCCAAGACACTTATCAGGACAGAGTGAAGATGTGTCCGGGTTTTTAGCATATTTTAAATACTTTTGTTGTTTATTAATATTTCTACTTCTTCCTATCGCTTTAAGAACAAAAGATGAAATAAACAATTTTTTAAAGTGGAGTGTTATAATATCTATAATATTCGGATTTATCTTTCTTGTGGCCTCATTCGCCAATAATTTATTATTAAATAATATCCTTAATGTTTTTGGTATATTTACTGTCGGCGGAAGTGGTACTGTTCGTATTATTATGCTACCGTTTCTGGGGTTACACTTAGTTAGTCTATCATTGTATTGGCGAATTTTAAATTATTCACGTTTAACTAGAACGTTACTGTTAGGAATAGGATTAATATTTATTTTATTTGGTGCTGGTAGATTGGGCGTTCTTCAGTTGATAGTAGTAATTTTTTCTACTAGTTTATTTTTAAAGAAATATCGATTGTTCTATTCTTTAACTATTTTATCAATTATTGTACTTATATCTGGTCATTTTATAGGTGAAAATGTCGAACTTAATCCTGAATTCAAACCTGTAAGGCTACTTTCTATTGTTAGTCCTAAAATTGCATCATTAACTGATGCAAGTGACAATAATGAATGGCGTAAAGATAGGTGGAAATCAGCAGTTGAAGGTATTTTGGAGAAACCATTTATCGGTTATGGATATGGAAATTTGAAAGGCATTTTCGGAAACTATTTTAATTCAGCAGAATTATTAAAAGAGGCTAAAGTTCAACTTTCATTAGCCAGTGGTGAGACTCACAATGCATTATTATCTGCTGCATTTTCTTTAGGGATTCCATCAGTGATACTATTTCTTCTTTTATATTTTAAAATATTTTACAAGACTTGTTGCAAGATCTATGCAGAAAATAATTCTTATGCAAACCACCTATTTGCATGGATTAGTTGTTATTTATTATCAACTTTTGTGTCGATACAAGGAGGTGGAGAATTTAATAATACTAGACTGTGGTTTTTGATTACAATGGCTGTAATTATCAGTCATTTAGATATTAATAACGAAAATAAAACAGAAGAAACTATATTTACTTAGAATGGATTGTTGTAACCATAGAATGTAATGCAATTAATGAATAGTAATCAGCAGTTAAGCTTTGGAAATATGTATCTTCTTCAAAAGACCAAATTATTTCTTTTGATATCTGCCAGCGTTTGTTCATTGTGATTTTTTTTATAGACCAGTTATAGTAATCTTTATCATCAGTTCGAAAAAAAATTAATCCGCCTTTTTTTGTTTTACTAGCTAGTTTATTTAAAAAATTTTCCTGTATAATTCTTCTAGAGTTATGCCTTCTTTTAGGCCATGGATCAGGAAACAGCAAAACTATTTTATCAAATAAAAATTCAGGGGTTAATGCATTTAGCCATTCACAAGCTTCAGCTTTTATGAAAACTAAGTTATCTAAATTACGTTTATTTTTTTTATGATTTGCTTTAGTCAATCGCTTACTAATTAGGTCAATTCCAATGCAGAGTTCATTAGGATTCTTTTCTGAATATGCTGTTACCCAATGGCCGTGACCGCAGCCAATCTCTAGTAATATTTTATCATAGTCAGCAGCATTTTTTGTTATCTCATTGCAAATCTTATTTAGTTTACAACTGCGAATTATTTTTTTTTCGTTGAATTCTTTAAATGAGTTCGAAATGAAGTCATTTGTTATTAATTCGATTGGTTTTATATCAATATTCATTTAATTATAATTTTTTTATAATAATAGATATCAAATTTCCAAATATTTTTAAAGTAGGTAAATGCTGCAGTATTTAAGAGTAGAAAACTTGGGACTAATGCAAAAAGCTGTATTAGAGTTCGATAGTGGTTTCACAACAGTAACTGGTGAAACCGGTGCGGGCAAAAGCGTATTGCTAGGGGCTTTACAATTACTGTCCGGGGCAAGAGCTGATAAATCATTAATTCGGCAAAACTCAGATACTTTATCGGTTGAAGCAGGGCTCTATTTTGAAAATTCAGACACTGTAAATAAAAGGCTTGTAGAACTGAATTTACCAATCTGTGAAGAGGGTAGTCTTATTTTATCCCGAACTTTTTCTCAGACTAAAATGCCAAAAATTCAAATTAATGGTAATTTGACGACCCTAGCTAATCTACAAAAAATGGGTGAAATTTGGATTGATTTTCACGGCCCAGGCGAACCCCAAAAACTGTTCCATCAAAAATGGCAGTTATCATTGCTTGATCTCTACTCTAAAACATATAATTTATTGGATAATTATATTCCATTGTATCGGGATTGGAAAATTCAATTGAAAAAAATTGATGAAATAAAAAATAGTGATCAACTCACCTTAGATGAGGCTGATTATATTCGTAGCCAATTAGATTTATTCGAACAGATTGATTTATCAACTGAGGCAATTGAAAAATTAGAGAATAAGTTTAATAGATTAAACAAATCACAGGAAATTATTCAGATATCATCTCTTATAATGAAATCGATTTCTGATGATGATGGAATCACTGCTCAACTTGGTACTATTTTAAATTTCTCAAGAGAACTAAGTCAGCTTGATCATGAGACAGTGTCATTGTCAGATAGAGTAGAATCACTGATTATTGAGATTGAAGATTTGGCTTCTGAATATAATCTAGTTACAAATGAATCTGAATTTAGTGAAGAAGATACAGCAGATTTAACTAAACAGATGGAGTTGTGGCTGGAGTTAAAACGCAAATTTGGCGGAGATATAAATTTAATTTTGGAAAAACAAAAAAAATTGGCTGAAAAATTAAATGATCAAAGTAATATTGAAGAAACTCTACTTAGACTTAAAGTTGATGTAGAAAAGTTAGAATCTCAACTTTTTGAGATTGCAGAAAATATTCGAGTTAAAAGAATTTCATCGGCAAAATCTCTTTCGACTAAAGTATTGAAACTTGTAAATAAATTAGGGTTTAAAAATGCTAAATTTGAAATAGATGTTGTCAGAGAGTCAGAACTTAAAGAGTGCGGAAATTCAACTTGTAACTATCAATTTGCGTCAAATTTTGGGCAAAAATTAATGCCACTTAATAAGATAGCATCCAGCGGTGAAATCGCTAGAGTTATGCTTGCTCTTAAAGCAGTTTTAGCAGATGTAGATGATACACCGGTCTTAGTTTTTGATGAAGTTGATGCTAATATTGGTGGGGAAATTGCTGGAATAGTCGGTGAAAAACTGTCGGAATTGGGTAAACGGCATCAAGTTTTTTGCGTGACTCATCAACCACAGGTTGCAGCACGCGGCGATAATCACCTTGTCGTTACAAAAATTCAGAAAAAGAACGATGTTGCAATTTCCATAAATTCAATACATAAGAATCCTCATAATCGTAAGATTGAAATTGCTCGTATGTTGGGTGACAGATCGTCAAGTTCAGCTCTCAATCACGCAGAAGAGCTACTTGTTAATTGAGTAGGCAAGATTATTTACTTTAAAAATTATTAAGTATGGATGGTATTCCGGATATTGGACCTTTTAAAAAGCGTATACAAGAAATTGATGGGTTAATGGCTCTGCCTGATTTTTTTCAAGATCAACGTAAAGCTGCATCTATTTCTAGAGAACAGATAAAGTTACAGAAGGCTGTTGATATTTTTACTGAACTGGAAAAAATTAAATCTGAAATCACAGATCATAAATCTATCATAGATGACCCAAGTAGTGATCAGGAATTTAGAGAACTAGCCGAGGCTGAACTACCGGAATTAAATAAAAATTTAGAAGAGCTCCATCAAAACTTATTAGTTGAAATGATTCCTCCTGACTCGAGTGACTCTAGAAACACAATAGTTGAAATAAGAGCAGGAACCGGGGGGGACGAAGCATCGTTATTTGCCGGTGATCTTTATCGAATGTATTTGCGTTTTTCAGAAACCAAAGGTTGGAGAGTTGAAGCATTAGGCTCAAGTCCATCTGAATGTGGTGGGTTTAAAGAAGTTACCTGCCTTATAAATGGCGAAGATGTGTATAAAACATTAAAATTTGAAAGTGGTGTCCATCGAGTTCAACGTGTGCCGACAACAGAAACTAACGGACGAGTTCATACTTCAACTGCTACTGTTGCAGTACTTCCTGAAGCAGAAGAGGTCGATATTGAGATAGATCCATCAGATCTTGAAATATCAGCATGTAAGGCCAGTGGTCCCGGTGGCCAAGGTGTGAATACAACAGATTCAGCTGTACAATTATTACATAAACCAACAGGGCTAATGGTCTTTTGTGCGGATGAAAGATCGCAATTAAAAAATAAAAATAAAGCGATGAAAGTATTACGCGCACGATTATTGCAAAAGAAAGAAGATGAAGAACGAGCTAAGTATGCACAGAATCGTCGTAGTCAGGTTGGTACCGGAGATCGTTCAGAAAGAATTCGAACTTATAATTTTCCGCAGGGTAGATTGAGTGACCATAGAATTGGATTAACTTTATATAATTTACCACAAATAATTGAAGGTGAAATTGATGGTGTAATTCTATCCCTTCAAAAAGCTGATAAAGAAGAAAAGATTAAGGAATTGCTTTCAATTTAGAATATTGCTTAGTAATTATCATAGTAAAATATAACTATGTTAGAGAAAATAAAATTTAAAAATTTTAAAGCGCTTAAAAATGCTGAATTGAATCTTGGTAGATTCAACTTAATAGTTGGCCCTAACGGAAGTGGGAAATCTACAGTCATCCAATCACTGGATGCATTAAAGCAACCACACAAATATTACTATAATAGTATTAAAAATATCTTAGATAGTGGTGTTAATAATTCTCTATTATCAATTGATTACACAATAAATATTAAGAATAAAATTTATACTTATATAATCAATTGGAATATTGAAGGAAGTCCTGTTAAGGAGATAGGATTAGATAATAAAAATGTAGGCTCCAATGAGGTTTTATCTTATACTCAACATATACAAACCTATCAATTTGATGCAAATAAAATGACAGAACCAGTTAAGGTTAATAAGATTGGAGCCATTTATAAAGACGGGTCAAATTTAACTGGTTATTTAGATCATATTCGTGATAACGGTAAAGACCGTTTTGAGAAATTAGTGTCGGATCTTTCGCAATGGATCCCTGAATTTGATGATATAGGTTTTGATGTTCCAAATGAAGGTACTAAAGTTTTTAAGTTACGCAGAAAAATCGACAAAAAATTTATTACAGCTAATAACGTTAGTGAAGGCACCTTATATACACTTGCTATTCTAGCATTGGCACATCAATCTGATTCGCCATCTATAATTTGTTTGGAAGAACCTGATAGAGGCCTTCATCCACGATTATTTCATTTTGTTAAAGATGCATTATACCGTCTTTGTTATCCTGAACAATTTAATGATGACAGAGAACCAATTCAAGTGATTGCCACAACTCACTCACCATACTTTGTTGATCTATTTAAAGATAATCCGGAACAAATTATTATTACTGATAAACAAGATGATGGTTCTGTATCTTTTAAAAATTTGAGTAAAGATCCGGTTTTGGTTGACAATATTGGTGAAGCTTCACTTGGAGAAATTTGGTATAGTGGGATACTCGGAGGAGTTCCGGCTAATACTTGATGAAAATAGCGTTTTACAGTGAGTCAGAAGCTGACGAGGAAGTTCTGCGTATATTTACTGAAGCTCTTTTGGGAAGTAATATCGAAAGAACTGAACTGGGTTTTATCAGACATAGAGTAATGACTCAAAAAAGTAAAGATCAACTGAACAGACAAAAGAAAAATTTAAAAACTATATTATATGGGACAGAGACTGTTAGTCTTGAGCTTGAAAAAAAGATTATGATGAAGTCGGCTAATTCACTAGTTCCTAGTCTAAACTTAATAGAACAATATTTCCCGCTTGGCTTTAGAGAAATGGCTAAAACTATACGATCCTGGAAATAGTTTTAAAAAGATAAATTAAATGTTAGGAGTGAAATTAAATAAGTTTATACTGGTTATTATTTTTGCAAGTATTTTATTTTCATGCTTTGTAGATTCCAAAGAACTAAATAATAGCATCACTTCAAAGAAAAGTAATCGATTAATAAATCAACAATCACCCTATCTTTTACAGCACGCTTATAATCCGGTGGACTGGTATCCATGGGGTGAAGAGGCATTTTTAAAAGCTAAGAAAGAAAATAAGCCTATACTACTTTCAATAGGGTATTCTACATGTCATTGGTGTCATGTTATGGAAGAGGAATCATTTTCTAATAATGAAATTGCCGCATACATGAATGATAACTTTGTCTGTATCAAAGTTGATCGAGAGGAACGTCCGGATGTAGATAAAATTTATATGAATTTTGTGCAACGTTTAAGCGGTTCTGGAGGGTGGCCATTAAATGTCTGGCTAACGTCCGAACTAAAACCATTTTTTGGAGGGACATATTTTCCTCCTGAAGACAAGCAGGGTAGAACTGGATTCAAATCCATTTTAAAATTTATCTCTGAAAAATGGAAAACTGAAAATGATAAAATTGTTCAAAGTAGTAATGAGATATTAAAGATTATGAAATCTCAGCTGATGGAAGCAAACGCTCAGAGTAATTCGTTTAATTTAGAAATAGCCGATAAAGCCTTTGAAAAATTTGTGCAAATATATGATGAAAAAAATGGAGGGTTTGGCAATGCCCCCAAATTTCCCAGACCCGTAGTACTGGAGTTTTTATTGCGTTATGCAGAAAGAGAAAATTTAGATGTTGAGAAAAAAGTTAAAGCCAGGGAGATGGTTTTTCATACTCTCAAGAGTATGGCAGAAGAGGGTATTCACGATAAGATTGGCGGTGGATTTCACCGTTATGCTACAGATGCCCAATGGAGACTACCGCATTTTGAAAAGATGCTCTATAATCAGGCTCAGCTAGCTTCAATATATTTACGTGCCTATCAAATTTCACAGGAAACTATTTATAAAACGGTAGCTGAAAATATTTTTAAATATGTAATTCGTGATATGACGAATGCAACTGGAGGATTTTATTCTGCTGAAGATGCTGTGAGTTATTCGAGTAAAGACTCAAAAAAGAAAGAAGAGGGCGCATTTTATATTTGGTCATTTGATGAAATAAAAGAAATTCTTACAGATAAAGAATTTGAAATTGCCAATAAATATTATGGCATTTCTGAGAAAGGAAATATTTCTCCACAACTGGATCATTTTAAAGTGTTTACTCAGAAGAATATACTTTTGATGAATAATTCAGAAAATTTCATCGATGATGATATCATAAAAACTATCCAAAAAAAATTATTCGATTACAGAAATAATAGACCCCGCCCGCATCTCGATGACAAAATAATTGCTGCATGGAATGGTCTAATGATATCAGCTTTGGCCAGATCTGCACACGCATTTCAAAAACCTGAATATTTGGAACATGCAACACAAGCAGCTGAGTATATTTGGAAAAATTTATATGATGAAAATCAAAAAATATTAAAACGAAATTACAGAATTACTGTTTCGGATACTGAAGGAGCACTTTCAGATTATGCATTTTATATACAGAGTCTTCTGGATTTGTATGAATCCAGCGGTGAATTAAAATGGTTAATTCGAGCAATTGAATTACAAAAACTACAGGATAATAAATTTTTAGATACAGAAAATGGCAGTTATTTTTCTTCTTTAGATAAAGAGGATTTAATTATTCGAATGAAAGAGGAATATGATGGGGCAGAACCAGCAGGTGTGTCTGTCACCTTGTTTAATTTAATACGACTAGGTCAAATTACACAAAATAAGAATCTCGATCAGAATGCTGAAAAAATATTAAGCCACAATTATCGTTACTTAAAAAATAATCCTACGGCGATGCCCCATTTATTATCTGCTTTTGAATTTAGTAAAAGTTCAATCAAGCAAATCATATTGGCTGGTGATATTGATACTACTGAAATGACTTCTATTTTAAATCTCATTAATCAAAAATTTTTACCGAATAGAATTATATTATATGCAGATGGAGCTCTTGGGCAGGAGTTTTTAAGTAAGCATAATCCTGAGATTAAAAGAATGAATCCGATTAAGAATATTACAACAGTATATCTTTGTCATGACTTTGTTTGTCAACTTCCGACAAGTGATTTAAAAGTAATATCACAATTGTTAGAAAAATAATTCTTGTGGTCATGTCGGTCTGTTAGGTATTGGAATATATTAACTTAGATAAATTAAACTTAGATTTTTTGGATCGATGATAGATATTAAATTAATTCGAGAGCAGACAGACATAGTTAAGAAGGGAATTTCGAAAAAGAAATTCGATTGTGATTTGGATCTTGTTTTGCAACTCGATTCGAAACGCCGTAAAATAATTACAGAAGTTGAGCAAATTCGGGCTCAACAAAAATCTGCAAATTCAGAAATGGCAAAATTGCCAAAGGGAGCACCGGAGTTTCTTCAAAAGGTTAAAGAACTGAAAGAATTGTCGAATACGTTTAAAAGTTTAAATACGGATCAACTGAAAATTGAAGAAGATTGGCAGAATGCACTTTTAACCATTCCTAATATTCCGCATGAGTCTGTTCCTGTCGGCGACAGTGAAGATGACAATAAAGAAATTCGAACTTGGGGTGATATTGATAAATTAGTCTCAGCTGATGCAGTTCCACATTATGATATCCCGTGGTTAAAAAATCTAATTGATTTTGATAATGGAGTTAAAGTGACTGGCGCGGGGTTCCCATTTTTTAAAGGAGATATAGCCAGATTGGTTCGCGGTCTTATCCAGTTTTTTTTAGATGAAGCAAATACTAGTGGTTATATCGAGATCATGCCACCTGTTTTAGTAAATGCTGATAGTGCTACTGCAACCGGACAATTGCCAGACAAAGAAGGTCAGATGTATTATGTTACAAATGATGAGTTATATTTGATTCCAACAGCCGAAGTGCCAGTTACTAATCTATATCGTGATGAAATTTTTAAAATGGATGAGTTGCCAATCAAACATTGTGCTTATACGCCATGCTTTAGAAGAGAAGCGGGTAGTTATGGAAAAGATGTTCGCGGGTTAAATCGTCTGCATCAGTTTGATAAAGTTGAATTGGTTAAATGGGTGCACCCTGAAAGTAGCTTTGATGAACAAGATAAAATGTTGGCAGAAATTGAAGGGCTGTTACAAAAACTTGCGTTACCTTACCGCGTCTTGTTAATGTGTTCAGGTGACATTGGATTTCCTCATGCTAAACAGTACGATGTTGAAGTTTGGGCCGGTGGACAAAAACGTTGGCTGGAAGTTTCCAGTTGCAGTAATTTTACAGATTTTCAGGCACGGCGAGCTAATATTCGCTTTCGTGATGAAAACAACAAACCCCGGCCAGTTCATACATTAAATGGATCTGCGTTAGCAATTCCTCGTGTTCTTGCAGCTATAATTGAAAATAATTTTAGTAGTGAAAATGGTATACAAATTCCAAATGAACTAGTTGCAATCTTAGGTAATGAGTATATCAAAATGCTTTAGAATTTCTAAATTGTTTGATTAAAGTTCTGAATGCTGAGATAAGTGTACTCCATCTGTCATATTTTGAAAAACACCTGGTTTCTATTAACCAGACTGAAATTAGGCCTATAATTAATGTAAGAATTGATATGAAAAATTTCCCCAATAAATTTCCATTTATAATGCTTTCTGACACTAGTGCTGAAAAACTCCAAATAATCATGAGAATAATGGGTGAATAATACGCACTGAAAGTTATTTTAAAAGAGCTGTCTGTTGAAATTATTTTCATTACCCAATACCCATTAAATATAACAGCTAGGATAACCCATAGATGTGCTATGCTCGCACCTACATATCCCCAAAGAGGAATTAGAATAATCATTGATAATATAACAAATAAACCATTGAGAAATTGTGTGAGTGCATTTGGTGCACCTTTGCCAAGTGACCAACTATAATAATGAAAACTTATTATTTGTGCACTAATAATTCCTTGAATACATGCTAGATATAAGGGTAATTTAGTTTTATTGCTAAACTCCGGCGACACAATAATACTTAAAATTTGTGGTCCATATAAAACACAAAATCCATAAGTAATAACGCTTATCAACGCAATAAACCAGCGCATTCTGTCATCAATATCTCTGATTTTTTCAGCAGTGTTTTTCTCGAATGACGATAACATTGGTAGTAAAAACCTGACTTGGTTCGAAAGTGCGGTGTGGATTTGGCTACAAATTCTTTGAGCATATGCGTAGTAGGGTAAATTTGAGCTGCCTAAATAATAGGTTACTAATATTCTATCAAAATTACTAGTGCATAAAGCCCCCAATAAGCCAAAAAAATTCCATCCGGCAAAACCTGATATTGATTTAATCTCTTTCCAGTTCCAACATAAAATAGGAAATTTACCTAACACTTTTAAAAATATTAAAAAAACAGAAATTAATTCGATTAGTCGAAATACAAAATAAATTAGACCAACTGTAATCATAGTATTATATATATTTAAAAATATTATACCACTGATACTTGTTAGCAACGGGAAGATAAAATTTAAAAATGTAAGGATATCGTAACGTTGATTTGATTCAAGCACTGGCAGACTCAATTTAGTTAATTGCATAAATATAATACTGAGACCCAGCAAGATGGTCGTCCAGAATGCTTCATTATGATATGAGTCTGAAATTTTACTTATATCAAAAATATAAGGGAATGCACAAAAGAGTATAAGTACAAAGGATAGAGCTGTGACTAAATTAATTAAAAATAATGAGCTGATTAATTCTGTGGAAGTTTTCAGATCATTATTTTTATTCAAGATTGATAGTCTTCGCAAAGCTGGTACATTTAACCCGATGTCTCCAATCATTACACTTATACTCATAATAGCTTGAATAGTAATAATAAACCCGGCTCTCGATTCATTGAGATATCGGATAATAAAACCTGCAAAGAGCAATCCTAATACTAAATTTGCAACTGAGCCCAAGCCCAGAAAAAATGAATTATTGGTTACTGATTTTAATAAAGAATTTGGCTTACTACTTATCATTTAAAACTAGTAAGTTTTTTTATGTCGGCAATTTTCCAAATTATACCAATTAAATGTTTACATTCGTGATTGCCCAGCCATCCATTATATCTATTGAGGGCTAAGTTATTTTTATTCAGGCTAAGTTTAGTAGACAGTGATTTATAAATTTTAATAAATTGTTTTGTCATTGGGCCACCAAGATCATCCCATATTAATATGAAGTTTTCTGTATCGATTAATTCATACTTTAATAGCATTTTAAACTCAAATTCAAGTGCATCGGGTGAATGAAAAGCGTCAGAAAAAATAATATTATATTTTTGCCCTTTTAAGTTTTTCCATGATTCCTCATCAAATATATCACCCGATAAATAATATACATCGTTTGATGAATATCTATATTTACTAAAGGTGGATTCGTCTTGTTTTAAGGAATTTGAAAATGTTTTCCATTTAGCGATCAGATCTTTGTTGGAAAAATGATCTTCTAAAGTTGGATTTATATTTTCTAAATCAAAACCCGTTAGTCTGGAATTTTGAAGAAAACGACATATTTGGAAAAAATTTTTCCCAACGCTGACTCCCAGCTCAAGATAATTTATTTTACTCGTAAGGTTTGTTTGGAGAAAGCAGATAATATCGGTATATGTAATATTATTATCAATTGGTTTATTAATTAGGGGTTTTAGATTTTCAGGTAACCCATATCTAAAAACAGAGTTCTCATATATATTATCGTCTATCCAGTCATTAACTATTGAAATTGACTCTCTATTTTTTTGTATAACTTCAGCTATTTCTTGCATTGAGCAAAATTCGTTAGAATACCTATATTCATGATATTTACTATAACTCGCATAATAAATAGACTGAAGCTTTTTTATTATCCTAATTATTATATTCATTTTTATCGAGTATGGACTTGTTTCTTACTGAGATAGTGTTTGGGAAAATATTTATTTGCTTAATTCTTCGAGTTTTTCGAACTTCATGAAATGATTTATCTAGTTAACTATGCAAATAAGGAATTTTTTGCTAGTCAGAAATTAAATACTAAAACCGGATGGGAAGTTTGTAACTTTGACAAAGTTATTTCTTATACACCTGATGATATTGACCAAAAATTTTATGAACGTAATCAGCATATTCTTTCCCGTAAACTTGGTAATGGGTACTTTTTGTGGAAACCGTATATCATTAAAAAGACATTAGAAACAATGCATAATGATGACTATCTATTTTATGCAGATTCAGGATGCTATTTTAAGCATTCAATCAATCCTATTATAAATGCCTCACATGAGAGTAAGCAATGTATCATTCCATTTGATCTAATTCACTTGGAATATAAATGGACTAAAAGAGATACGTTTGTTTTAATGAATTGTGACAAAGAATGTTATTACAAAAGCAGACAGCGTCTAGCCAGTTTTTGCCTGTTAAAGAAATGCAAATTGACTATGGATTTTATAAATGAATTTATTAATTATGCACAGGATGAACGTGTGATAACAGATATTGAAAACCAATGTGGGTTGGGAAATTACGAAGGATATATTAAACACAGACATGATCAAAGCATTTTTAGTTTGTTATCAAAAAAATTTGAGTTGAAATCTTTTCGTGATCCTTCTCAATATGGTAATGAAATGATTGCTGACTATCCTAACTCTCGGTATGGTCAATTAATACAGCATACTAGAAAAAAATATCGTCCAATATATCGGAGGATATATTTAAAAATCAGAAATATGATTAATGAAGATTATCGAGAGAAAAAAAAGTAATAGAAACCCAATTTTAGTTACAGGTTCACATCGATCTGGAACAACATGGGTGGGTCGAATGCTTAGAATGTCTTCAGAAATTGGTTATATTCATGAACCTTTTAACATTAATCTTCACCCTGGAATTTGTAATCTCAAATTAGATTATTGGTTTACCTATATTTGTGAAAGTAACTGCAATATGATTGAGGAATCTATGGGAAAAATCTTGTCCTTTCAAACCAACATATTTAATGAATTAAAGACCAATACTAATCTAAAAGATTTACTCTATACCACTGTTAAACTATTACAATTAAGTTATTACAGGTTAATGAAATTAAGACCGTTGTTAAAAGATCCAATTGCTATTTTTTCAGTCGAATGGCTAGTAAAAAAGTTTAATATGGATGTAGTTGTATTGATAAGACACCCAGCTGCGTTTGTGAGTAGTTTGAAAGTTGCAAATATGCAGCACCCATTTAAAGACTTTTTAAATCAGCCATTACTTATGCGTGATCATTTAACATTATTTAAAAATGAAATAGAACAGTTTTCTAATTCTAAAAAGGATATTGTAGATCAAGGAATACTATTATGGAATATCATTCACTCGGTTATTTTAAGGTATAAGAAAAAATATAAAGACTGGATTTTTTTAAAACATGAAAAAATTTCTAATAATCCATCGGAACAATTTAAAAAATTATTTAATAATTTAGACTTAGAATTTACTGATAAAATTGATAAAAAAATCCAACTATTTTCAGATGAAAGAAATCCTGTCGAACAACATGGCGGAAGCCAAATATTGCGTAATAGCAAATTAAACATATGGAATTGGAAAAGTAGGCTCTCTATGGACGAAATTGATAAGATATATAATCATACTCACTGTATTTCTAAATCATTTTATACAGATGATGAATGGGAGAGTGTAGTATAGTTTTGCTTAAATTTAATTTGCTTTAAAATCAGTTATTGATCTTGTTGACATTTTGATAATTACAATCAAGAAACGCCCCATAAAATATACATAAAATGTCTGAATCTAAGCAAAAAAAGGAGAATGTTAATGATGTGGTTATACGATTGGCTGGAAATTCCCAGGATGGAATACAGACTATCGGTGGGTTTTTGGCTAGACTGGCAGGCAGAAGCGATCAGGAAGTCATAACATATATGACTATACCTTCAACTATATCTGGGGGCCCTTCAATATTTCAAGTTAGAATAGGATCAGGTGAAGTTTTATCTGCTGGTGACTCAGCAGATTTTTTATTGGCATTTTACCAGCACAGCTATGAGGAACATCTTTCTTTTCTTAAAGAAGGTGGCGTGCTTATATATGATACTGAATATGTAAAGCCGGATGTGGATGATAAACGTTTTGTCTATGTGGGTGTGCCGATTACAGGACTTACTATTGAAGCGATGGGGGGTTCAGCTAAGGATAAAGGAAAAAATATTTTTGTCCTTGGGCTACTTGCTAGAATGTTTAGTCTGAATGTAGAAAAATTGAGAACATTAATGTCAGAAAAACTTCTGAATAAAGGTGAAGATGTACTACGAAATGTACTGGTAGCCTTTGATGCTGGTTATGGGTATCAAGTTGATAATGTTCTGGATCGTTATTATGCATTTGAACCATCTAAACAAGTTGATGGAAAATCTCAAGTGACCATGGATGGAAATCAAGCCATGACACTAGGTCTAATTACCGCTGGCATTCGATACGGAGCTGGTTACCCAATTACACCTTGGTCATCCATAATGGAAGCCCTTCGTTCAGAATTACCAAAATATGGTGGAAAATTCATTCAAGTCGAAGATGAATTAGCTGCAATTTCTATGGCAATCGGATTTTCATATAGTGGCAACTTGGCCGTTACAGGCAGTTCAGGACCTGGAATATCTTTAAAAATGGAAGCGCTTGGTTGGGCTGTAATGGCTGAGATTCCAGTAATTTTAATAAATGTCCAAAGAGGTGGTCCAAGTACTGGGTTACCAACAAGTGTTGAACAAAGTGATCTTCTACAAGCAATATATGGAAGCCATGGTGATACTCCAAGGGTTGTATTATCTCCCAAAAATGTTGAGGACTGTTTTTATGTTGCATTGGAAGCAGCTAGAATTGCAAAAAAATATAGTACACCGGTAATTATTCTTTCAGACCAAGCTTTAGCAACTCGCATTGAAGCTTTTGATGAACCTAATTTAGAAGAACTCGTAGTTGATCCTCAGCTTAATTTAAAGACCAGACCATCTGATTATTTACCATATTCTATGGATAAAATTACTCAACATGCTCCTCCTGGAACAATTATTGAAGGGGGGAAATATCCAGTTGTAACTGGATTAGAACATGACGAAGCAGGGCATCCATCAGGAAATCCTGAACTTCATATGAAGATGACTGCTAAAAGACGCGAAAAATTACAAATTTTAGCTAATGAAATTGATATACCTGAAGTTCATGGCGCACAAGAAGGAGATATATTATTTGTCGGTTGGGGATCAACATATGGACCATTACGCGAAGCAGTTTTAGGTAATACGAAATTTGCTAAAAAGCTCGGCCATTTACATATTCGACATCTGCATCCGTTACCAAATGGTCTTGAAACAATTTTTAGTAAATTTAGACAAATATTTGTCGTTGAAATGAATGACTCAGGAATTTATGGCTACGGTCAACTGGCAACGCTACTGAGAGCTCGTTATTGTAATTCATCGATTCGGAGTATAAATAAAACAGATGGTTTACCGTTTAAAGTTCGTGAGATTTTAGAAGGAGCTAAACGATTAAGTGGTGATGCAGTTTCAAACTATTCAGCATACCCATATGAGTAATAATGTTCTATAAGATATATTAAAAATTTTAAATTAAATAATTGTTTAACTGAAAATAATGAGTACTACCGCAACACCTGAAGCACCGCGAGAAAAACTGACTAAAAAGATTTTGACTGCAGATCACCCAACCTGGTGTCCCGGATGTGGAGACTTTGCTGTATTACACGCATTCTATAAAGTTTTAGAAAAATTTCAGTTTCCGCATGAAAATATTGTTACGTTAGCTGGAATAGGATGCTCTTCTAGATTTCCATATTTTGTTAACACACATGGCGGTCATTTCATACATGGTAGAGCTGTTCCATTTGCAACTGGTGTGAGTCTCGCTCGCGATGACTTACAAGTATTTGTATTTGGCGGTGATGGAGATGGGTTTTCAATCGGTGGTAATCATTTGGATCATGGTGCAAGAAAAAATGTTAATTTAACTTATGTCATCATGGATAATTTCGTCTATGGTTTGACCAAAAAGCAGACATCGCCCACATCACCTATCGGATTTCGTTCGAAAACAGATCCAACAGGCGCAGTTGATCAACCAATTAATCCGATGAAAAAGCTTGTTACAAGTGGTGCTACATTTATTGCAAGAACTCACGCAACACAAATTAAACACATGATGGAGATGTACCAGCGCGCAATTAACCACAATGGTTTTTCTGTTATTGAGTGCCTTTCTGAATGTGTTGAGTTTTATGCGGGTGCATTTGATGCTGGAAATCCACGTAAAGGCGGCGAGTTTAATTTAATTGATGAAAAGAAATTTGATGGAACTCCTGAGGATGAAGATCGACATGATACATCAGATAGTATGGCAGCCTATCAACTAGCAGATATGGAATGGCCAGGAATCTTTGGTGTTTTTTATGAAAAAGATAGACCGACTAAAAATGATTTAGAGAATGGTATTATTAAAAAAGCTCGTGAAAAAACAAAAGAAGCAAGCGATTTAGAATTACTTCAGAAGACCTTTAATCGGTTGAAATAATTATTGAGTATTTTTCCCCCGATAACTGATTTATTAATTTTTCAGGGTTGTTTTTATATGAAGTGGAATAATAAAAATTTAAAACTTCTCGATTGGAACAATGAGATTAGCAACAAGGAGGAAAAATTAATTGTAGCTGAGAAAATTGCCCAAAAGGTTTCTGATGGTGATGTAATTGGTTTTGGTTCGGGGTCTACCTCATTTTTAGCAATAAAGGAAATTGCAAAGAGAATTCACAAAGAAAATTTAATATGTAAAGGAATTCCAACATCGCCTGAAATTGCCTTCGCTTGTTCAGCTTTGGAAATTCCAACAACATCTCTCATACAGGATAAACCGGATTGGTGTTTTGATGGAGCTGATGAAGTAGATTTAAGTAATAATTTGATTAAAGGGCGAGGCGGTGCATTACTGCTAGAAAAGATTATAATGTCAGCTTCACCTAAAGCGTTTATCTTGGTTGATAGAACTAAATTAGTTGATAAATTATCAACTCGTTTTCCTATACCTGTAGAAATTAATTCTCAGGCTATTCATCAAGTTACTGAGGAATTGATAAAATTGGGTGCAATAAACACTTCACTACGTCTAGCTAAAGAAAAAGATGGGCCTGTTATCACAGAAGCTGGTAACTATCTGCTCGATGTAAAATTTAGCAGTATGCGGAATACTCTAGAGAAAGAAATTAAGTGTATTACTGGTGTTGTAGAATCGGGGCTATTTATTGGGTATAATGTCGAAATATTGAAACCATAAATAGTTTTTGTCGATTTATTAAAACAAAATACTATTTTATACGAATGGCAATATACCCATAGGTTCCACTGTCATAAACATAAAGGCGGTTGGCACCTTTTCGGAGCGCATTTTTTAAACTTTTAATATTAGTAGTTGGTTTATCATTGGCTTCAAGAATTACCATGTTTTCTCGAAATGCTTTTGCATAGGGTGAATCATTTTCAATATTTTTCACGATTAACCCATTAATACCATCTTCAATATTAAGTTCTTGTTTTAATTTGTTATCTAATGGGACTAACCCTATTCCAATTAATGGTGTATCAGAGTGAGATTTTGATTTTTGACTGGATGAACCAAGGCTTCCAAGTTTAATATCAAAGTTCTTAATTTTTCTATTTCTAATCAATTGGACGTTTATAATTTCGCCGGGTGTAATTTGAGAGATTATTAACCGGAGTTGAGCAGAATTTTTAATTTTGTAATTATTTATAGAAGTAATGATATCACCTCTTTTTAAGCCTGCTTTTTGAGCCGGAGTATCATGCTCAATTTGAATTATAATTGCACCGTTAGAACTATCAATTCCTGAAGCTTCAGCAAGATCTGGCGTTAGATTACTTATTCTTACACCGAGAAATCCTCGTACAACCTCACCTGTGTTTATCAAGCTTAACATTATTTTTTGAGCTAGATCTATCGGTATAGCAAAACCTATTCCTATACTTCCACCAGTTCTTGAATAAATTGCAGTGTTGATACCAATAATTCTACCATCCGCATCTACAAGTGCACCCCCTGAATTTCCAGGATTTATAGATGCATCAGTTTGTATGAAATTTTCATAGCCACGATTTCCAGTGTGAGAACCAATAATATTCAACCCCGTTCTTTGGGTTGCAGAAATAATTCCCATAGTAACTGTAGTCCCTACACCCAGTGGATTTCCAATTGCAAAAACGACATCACCCACTTTCAGATTACTACTACTTGCCATACTAATAATCGGTAAATCTTTAGCATCAATTTTTAATACTGCTATATCAGTCCTGGGATCATTACCAATTATTTTTGCAGGCAATGTTCTGCCATCATTTAATTTTACTTCAATTTCATCAGCGCGATTGCCCCTTTCGTCAGTGATGACATGATTATTTGTCAGTATATAACCATCTTTTGAAACAATTACACCCGAACCTAATCCATACGGTATTTTTTCTTCTCTAATACTATTATTGTCTTTTCTTTGTGGAATTTGTAATCCGTAAAACCGACGTAATATATCTTCCCAAGGATTGGCTGATTGATTTTGATTGATCCTAACAATACGAGATGGATATACTGATACAACAGCCGGTGTAACCGGATCAAGTACATCTGCATAACTTGATACGCGATTTGGATTTGATCGATTAATTTGTTTGCTATCAATTGGAAAGTCAGTCTGGTCTCTAACTGCTCGAGGTGATTCAATGGCGTCCTGGCTTCCAAAAATTAGATGAGAAACATATCCTGTAATAAAAGCTATTATTATAATTATGTAATGTTTTGAACGCATATCTGAAAAATCCATGACAAAATAATATTATTACAGTTCCACTCTTTCTTGAATTTTACTTAATCTGTCTGTTACTAAATTATTGATAACTAGCTAAGAATATTTAAGTATGCTGTAATATTGAAAAAACTTTCAATCATAAATTTTTATAATTTTGAAAATAAAACTTCAAGAACTTCTTGAGCAAAAATCTAATTTAGAAAAGCATTTACATTGGCTCAATTCCAAAATAAATCAGCTTGAGCTAGAGTGTGATGATTCTGATATAAAATTGGATACTATTTCTGATTCTCATACAAATGATAATAAGGATCAAAACGATGTAGAGTCGATGCATAGATCTGAGAACCAACTGGAAAAAACTGTTGAACCCTCGGATGACATATTTATATCGCAGACACAAAATATTCAGCAGCAGACAAAGCAGGGGTGTTTGTGGACAATTATTATTGCTACGTTATTACTTCTAACAGTATCATACTTGGTTTATACATTTTGGCCTGAATGGGATGATGATAAAATTCAAAAATATAAAGAAAAAAACGCTAAACAAAAACAGTCTCAAAAATATTAATAAATTTAATTTGTATGCAAAATGACAATTGAAGATTTACACAAAAACAAAGCTGTCTTAATAAAAGAGTTTCCCGTTGTTGAAAACGAAATTTTTTTAGCTAATGCTGCTGTATGTCCATTACCAAGTAGAGTTGCTGAAGCGATGAGTAATTATGCGTTAAGTGCGACTAAGGGTGATCAAGAATTAAGATTCCCATTAACGCTTCTTGGTGAAACTCGACAGTTAGCAGCCGAATTGCTAAATACTGATGCAGATAATATTGCCTTGGTAGGCCCAACGTCTATAGCTTTGTCAATTGTTGCAAATGGGGTTAATTTTAAAAAGGGTGACAACGTAATTTATGCCCCAGGCGACTACCCATCTAATGCGGTGGTGTGGATGAATTTAGCAAAACGGGGTATTGATCTGCGCCCGATAGAACCTAAAGTGCCCGGAAGAATTACTGTTGATGACCTAAAACTGTTAGTTGATGAGAAAACCAAGTTAGTCTCACTGGCATCCGTTCATTTTATTAGCGGTTATCGAATTGATCTGGATACAATCGGGGAGTACCTTCAAAATCGTAATGTTTTATTCTGTGTAGATGCAATACAATCAGTAGGAGCTCTTCAGACCTCCGTTAAATATGTGGACTTTTTAGCAGCAGATGCACACAAATGGATGCTTGGCCCATGTTCTGCCGGAATACTATTTGTCAGTACGAAAGCTAGAGAAATCTTGGAGCCGACGCTTGTAGGCTGGAATAATGTATTATGTCCTAACTTTGTTACACCTGATTCGATTAAATTTAAAACACATGCAAATCGATATGAAGCTGGCAGCCATAATCTAGTGGGGATAATTGGTCTGAATGCATCACTAAAACTAATTAGAGAATTTAAATTGATTAATATTGAAAATTATATATTAGATCTCAGTAAATTTATTAGAGATAATATAAAAATAAAAGGTTATCTATTAGCTAACGATGATGATAATAATTATTCGGGAATTACTTCTGTTAGAAAAGACGACTTTGACATAGAGGCACTATACGATAAACTTAAAGATATAAAAATGACGCTGTCATGTCGTCAGACTCGGGATAGAAGATATTGGCTAAGATTCTCTCCTCATTTGTATAATTCAAAGGAAGAAATAAAAAAAGTTTTAGAGGTGATATAAATATAATTCATTTCTGATTAAATTTAAAGATAAAAAATTTTGTGCTATCTGTGAAAAAAAATAGTTATTTAAAGTTCATTTGTTTTTGGCAAATATGAAGGTGAGTAATCTTTTTATCCTTTTGCTCGTCACTCTATTATCTTCCTGTGTTTCAATTACAAATAAATTAAAAGAACCAACTGATTCTAACGATACTTTGTTGGTTGGAAGGTTAGTTTTTAAATGCCTTGGAACTAATTTATATACTATTCCTACTGGTGATTATCGATCGGGTATTAAAATTGAATTCTTTGATCAAATTTCAGGTGATGTAATAATTGTCTACAGTTATAGTAAATATGGATTTTTTAAAATCAATAACCCTGATATATCATCATATATAATAACAGAAATAATGTATGAAGCACCCCTGGGAGGAGTAGTTTTAATTGAACCGGTATATGATAATAGATTTATCATTAAAAAAGGCAAAGTTAATAATTTGGGTTTATTGACTTGGACTGGGAATCTACCTAAATTTAAACATATCACTGTTTTCAATAAAGAATATGAAGAAACTAGGAATTTGTTTTTTGATAAATATTCACGTAGTTTATGGAACAAGAAAGAATGGGTTAACTTGAAAGGTAGATAATGTTTTTTGTCATAAATTATAAGATATCTTGACTCGATTATTAAAGGCTATGAATTGTTATTTCTATGATTTATCAATTGAGCAAAAAATTGAAATTATATTTAGTTTTTTTTATTATAATTCTTTTTACAACCGGATTTGAAATTACAATAAAAAGTAGGATAAAGGATCCAGTTGATGCTAATGATACATTAATTATCGGTAGAGTAATTTTAAGAATTACTGAAAGTGATAATCCAGAATTATTTAAAGGTGACTATCGCAAATTAATTAAAGTACACTTTAAAAATTTAAAAACTAATGAAGTTACAATAATAAATAGTAAAGATAGACGGGGACTTTTCTACTTATTAAACCCTGAAAGTGGTGATTATCAAGTTACTAAGATAACTTATAAAAATGTCCGTGGGGGAAAATTAGAGATATTAACCAAAAACAAAAATATTTTTACTGTAAAAAAGGGTAAAGTAAATAATATTGGTTTATTAGAGTTTAACTCTGATTTAGTTAAATCAGAACACGAGAATTTGTTTTATCGGGGGTTTAAAAGAACTAGAAAAAGATTTGAAAAAAAATACCCCGAATCAAAATGGAATTTTAATGATTGGATGATTATTAAGGCAAAATAATTTTTTTAATATAATAATTAAATATTATTAATTGCAGTCGTTAACACTTCTAACGTTTTACTAATATTTTCGTCAGTATGCTGCGTACTTATGAAGCAAGTTTCAAAAGGAGAAGGTGCCAAATATATTCCTTTGTCTAACGCTGAATGAAATATTTTACTAAAAATTTCGTTTTTAGATTTCACAGCAATATCAAAATTTGTAACTGGAATTTCGTTGAAAAAAAGTGCGAACATTGAACCGACTTGTGGTACTTGTAGCGGTAGCCCTTTTCTAATTGCACACTGTAGTAAAGCACTTTGAACTTTTTTGCCGACAGCATTTAGTCTATTATAGGGCAGATTATTTTCTAATAATTTCAAAGAGGCAATACCCGCTGCCAGAGCCAAAGGATTTCCACTCAAGGTTCCAGCTTGATAAACAGGTCCATCAGGAGCAAGTCTGTCCATGATTTCTGATTTTCCACCAAATGCGCCAACGGGTAAACCGCCTCCAATAATTTTGCCCAGGGCGGTTAAATCGGGTTTAATATTTTCTTTTTCCTGAACACCTCCGAGTCCAATACGAAAGCCAGTCATTACCTCATCAAAAATTAGTAGACAGTCATTATCACTACACATCTTACGTAAATTCGTTAAATAATTTTCTCCTGGAAATATTAATCCTACATTTGCCATATAAGGTTCAAGAATAACAGCCGCAATCTCATCTTTATACTTTTGGAATGCTTCTTCCACTGCGGATAAATTATTAAATGGCAAAACGATAGTTTCATTAGCAAATGATGTAGGGATTCCAGCACTATCAGGGTAGCCGCAATCTATTGCACCGGATCCCGCTTTGACTAACAGGGAATCAACATGTCCGTGGTAACATCCTGCAAATTTAATTATTTTATCGCGACCAGTAAAACCTCTAGCCAATCTAATACACGACATCGTTGCCTCAGTGCCACTGTTTACCATCCGAATTTTCTCTATAGATGGGACATGTTTTATAATTAACTCAGCCATCTCTATTTCATATGGATTAGGCGTGCCAAAACTCGTTCCGGATTCAAGTGCTGTAGATATTGCTTTTCTGATTTCAGCGTTATTGTGTCCGTGAATAGCAGGCCCCCATGTGCCAACAAAGTCAATTAACTCAGTTCCATCAACTGTAGTTAAGGTGGCACCATTTGCTTTAGTTGTGAAAAATGGTAAGCCACCAACTGAGCGAAATGCTCGAACCGGTGAATTAACTCCACCTGGAATAAGTTTCTTTGCCTTATTAAAATATTTTTCAGATTGGTTCATAAATTGTAATATTTAAATAATAAAAATTGTATTATCTTCTTAGGCAATGAAAACTAATTCGATAAATTAATAATGAACAAAAAAGTTTTAAAATCTTTAACTGTGTATATAGCAATACATGTCAAATGAATTACAAATAATTGGAGCCAACGAAAATAATCTAAAAAATCTTAACGTTTCAATCCCACACCATAAAATTACGGTAATTACAGGAGTATCAGGTTCTGGAAAATCGACATTGGCATTTGACATTATTTTTGGTGAAGGCCAACGCAGATTTATGGAATCTATGTCCGCATGGTCGAGGCAGTTTATAGAGCAGATGCCAAGACCTGATGTTGATCGAATAACTGGTATTCCCCCCACAGTTGCTATTGAGCAACGTATAACCCGTGGCAGTTCAAAATCTACTGTAGCAACGATAACGGAGGTAGCCCAGTTTCTTCGTTTACTGTATGCACGTTGTGGCATTCAGTACAGTCCAAAAACCAATAAGCCGGTTTCTGGAATGACTCATTTTGAAATCGATAATTTATTTTCTAACTCGATAGCTGAATTTGCGGCAAAAAATTACACCTGTGGTTATTTGTGTGCTCCAATCGTTAGAGGAAGAAAAGGTCATTACCAACCGCTGATAAACTGGGCCATTGAGCATGGGTTTAAAACTATGAGAATTGATGGCTCTTATGTAGAATTATCAAATTTTATAAAACTGGATCGATTTCGTGAACATGACTTAGAAATAGTTGTTGCAACTTTTATTTTCTCTAAGAAAAAAAATAAATTAGGGAGCTTATTTGAATTATTATTAAATGCTTTAACATTAGGTAAAGGGAGTTGTTTTCTTTCTGATGTTAATGGAAAAATAATAAAATGGTTTTCAACAAAAAGAGTTGATTCGGAAACCGGTGAAGCATTTCCAGAACTTGACCCAAAGCATTTTTCATGGAACTCAGCAAAAGGGTGGTGCCCTACATGTCGTGGCTATGGTCAACTATTTACCTGGATGAAACAGAAAGAAGATTTTGAGCATTTAGATTTAAATTTTGAAGACGGCATTATTTGTCCAAATTGTCATGGCGATAAATTAAATATTTTAAGCCGTAACGTTCATCTGCAACTTAAAAATAAAAGTACAATCACATTACCACAGCTTCTAAGATCGACGCCAAATAAGCTTATAAATATTTTAAATTCACTAAATCTTGGTAATCGAGATCAAGCAATTTTAAATGAAATTAAACCAGAAATTACAGAACGTTTAAAATTTTTAGATAGTGTTGGATTAAATTACTTAACTTTAAACAGAGCAACGGCAACTTTGTCAGGAGGTGAGGCACAAAGAATTCGTTTAGCTTCTCAACTAGGCTCAAACTTGTCGGGTGTTTTATACGTTCTCGATGAACCCTCAATTGGACTGCATGCCAGCGACAACGCTCGTTTGTTAGAGTCACTAATAAAACTGAGAAACAAAGGAAATACTCTGATAATTGTAGAGCATGATGAAGGGACTATGCAGATAGCTGATCGGGTTATTGATCTCGGTCCAGGTGCTGGTATACACGGAGGTGAATTAATTGCCAATACCGGCTTAAAAAGTATTTTAAAAAATAAATTATCTCTCACCGGACGTTATTTAAAAACTCCAATAAAACATCCGCTAAAAGGGAAATATCGTGCTCTGCCAAAATCTATTTCTTCAAAAAATAAACGAATTTCAGTAAACAATAATGCATGGTTAGTTGCAACAAAAGTTTCATTAAGAAATTTAAAAGGAGATGATTTGTTCATTCCAATTGGAAGATTAACTATGATTTGTGGTGTGTCCGGTGCGGGTAAGTCAACACTGATTAGAAATTTATTAAAGCCTGTTGTATCATATACGTCAAAAAATAAGTTAAATAAATTTTTGGGAAAAGGCTATACAAAAGCAGGTATCTCTAAAACGGTAACAAATAATAACAATGAAAATAAATATCCGTTCAAAGAACTATTGAATGGGGATATTTTTAGAAATGTTATTGAAGTCGATCAATCTCCGATTGGCAAAACTTCTCGATCTACACCTTCTACATATGTAGGCGCTTTCGATATTGTCAGAATGTTTTTTGGCCAACTACCTGAAGCCAAGATGCGAGGTATGAATGCAGGAACTTTTTCTTTCAACACAACAGGCGGTCGTTGTGAATATTGTAAAGGTGCTGGACGAATAAAGCTTGAAATGAATTTCATGCCCGATGCATTTGTGAACTGCGATGGTTGCAATGGCAATCGTTATGGCAGTGAACTCGATGATATTCGTTGGAAGGACAAAAATATTTCTGATGTTCTGAATCTAACTTTTGAAGAAGCATTGGAATTTTTTAGTTTTCACAGTCGGTTAAAGGATATCTTGAGTTTGATTGTGGAAACTGGTTTAGGATACTTAAAATTAGGTCAAAATAGTGCAACATTGTCTGGAGGTGAAGCACAACGATTGAAGCTGGCCACAGAATTAGCTAAAGGCTTACAGACTTTTAGAGAAAAATCTTACAATATAAAATTTAGGAATCTCTACATATTGGAAGAACCGACAATCGGTCTCCATTTATACGATTGTGAAAAATTAATTTTATTACTGCATCGTTTAGTTGATCAGGGACACACAGTAATCGTTATTGAGCATCATCTAGATCTAATTGCCGAAGCTGACTATGTTGTTGAGCTGGGGCCCGAAGGTGGCGATGGTGGGGGTGAGATTTTGTATCAAGGAGATATAAGAGGTTTAATTATTTGTAAGAAAAGCAAGACTGCTAAATATTTAAATAATCTCTTAAATAAAATATTTTAATTATGTCAGTTTTCTTATTCTTTACTCCCTCTCTGCTTTAGTGCACTTTCTCCTCCCTTATTATGATATCATTGGATAAAATACAATTGCGTTATGGTGCGCGCGAACTCTATAGAGGAGTATCCGGTCTTATTGGTGAGCATGATCGAATAGCTCTTATAGGACCAAACGGTGCCGGCAAATCAACATTTTTCCGTTTACTTTTAGGAGAGGAAGAAGTCGATGTCGGAAATATAAATATCGCAAAACATGTTCGTTTCGGCCATTTACCACAAGAACAGTTAGTCAAAAAAGGTAAATCTGTTTACGATGAAGTTGAATCTGTTTTTGAAGAAATAATTGAGTTGAGAAAATCTATCGATGATGATTCCAAGCAGCTGCATGAATTGCCAGAGGGCAGTAAATCTTATATAGCAATTATTGAAAAAATAGGGGAGTGTGAGCATCGCCTGGAAGAATTGGAGGTGCACAAACTACGTTCCAGGATAGAAAAAGTTTTGATGGGTCTCGGATTTCGAGTTTCAGATATGCAAAGGGACACCGGTGAATTTAGTGGTGGATGGCAGATGCGAATTGCTCTTGCAAAATTATTACTACTTGAACCGACAGTTCTTTTACTTGATGAACCGACTAATCATTTGGATATAATTTCTCAACGTTGGTTAGAGAATCAATTGAAGTCTTACGATGGTGCCGTTATTATCATTTCACATGATCAGGCATTTTTGGATGTACTCTGTAAGCGAACGTTTGCTTTAGGGAATGGAAAACTTGAAATTTTTGAAGGAAATTATTCTTATTATTTAAGAGAAAGTCAGCATAGACAAGAATTGAATATTAAAGCCTACGAGAGTCAGCAAAAGAAAATTCAAAAGACTGAAGAGTTCATCGATCGTTTTCGCTATAAAGCGACAAAGTCAAAGCAGGTTCAAAGTAGGATTAAAGCATTGGATAAAGTTGAGAGACTTGTTGTTGATAAAAATTCATCATCTGTATCTTTTTCTTTTCCACTCTCAAGAAGAAGTGGAAAGACTGTCATAAAACTCAATCAAATCAAGAAAAGTTTTGGAGAGTTAGTATTATTTGAAAATTTTGATTTGCAAATCGAACGTGGAGAAAAAATTGCCGTTGTCGGTCCAAACGGTTGTGGGAAATCTACTCTTGTCAGTATACTTTCCGGCGAAGTGCCGATTGACTCTGGTGAAAGAGTGGAAGGACATCAGGCAGATATCGCATTTTTTGCCCAGCAGCAAGCAGATGTATTGGATGGGAATTTAGATGTACTGACAACGTTAGAGAATTCTGTCAGTGGGACTTACAACAAGCCAATAAACTATCGCAATGTATTAGGTACATTTCTTTTTCAGGGTGATGATGTTTATAAACCGGTCAAAGTTTTGTCTGGCGGGGAGAAAAGTCGGCTGGCGTTAGCAAAAATTTTATCATCACCCAGTAATTTACTTATATTGGATGAACCGACTAATCATATCGACATTCAAACAAAACAAGTCCTGCAAAAAGCATTACTGAAATATGAAGGTTCGTGTGTAATTGTTTCGCATGACAGAATGTTTCTAGATCCGATTGTAACTAAAGTTGTTGAAATTAGTCACAGTGGTGTGCGTTTCTTTTTTGGTAACGTTACTGAATATTTACAGAAGTTAGATGAAGAGGAACAGAAGGGAAGTTTAAGTAAACTCGGTGGAGAAAAAAATCCTGATGACAAAGTTGGGAATGATAAACTTACTCATAAAGAGCGTCGTCGTGCTAGAGCAGCTATACAAGCAGAGATAAGTCGACATAAAAAAGATTTAAGCAAGCTGGAACAGAAAATAGAATCCCACGAAAAAAGAAAATTAGAGATGGAAATACAAATGGCTGATCCAGAATTTTATAAAAATATGACTAAAGGTACAATCGATGAACATCTATCCTTGGAAAATGATTTATCGAATTATTATGCACGTTGGGAAGAGTTAGGAAATAAAATAGCGGAGATTCAAAAAAAGCAGTAAATGTTAACATAAAATCTACCTGATTTTATTTGCTATAATTATGATGAATGAATCAATTAATTTTAAAATGTAAGTGTTATCGCATCTGCCACAAGAAATTTCCGAAATAGATAGAATGTTCTGTATCAATTGCGTTTGGTTGTAAATTAAAAAAAGTCGTTTAGCAATTCGTAAAAGTTCTAGCTGTAACCAGGCTAAATATGTCATCCCGACTTGTCGGGACGTCACGCTACTCCTCGCGATGACAAAGTAAAAACCTAAATTGTCATGTTTTCTTGTGATCATCTCGTCCCAATAAATTGGGACTCGGTAGCGAGCTCTGCCAAAACAAAGTGTGGCAATCTATCAGACTTATGTCTATTGATTGCATACACTGATTTATTTCGGAAATTTATTATGGCAGATGCTATAATATTTTGAGTTTAACCACTTCAATTTCTTAGACATACCTGATTATAAATTTAAACTACACTTAACTCTTCGAGGTTGTTTGAAAAAAATATAAAGAGCCCTTGACTGATCGCGCGGGAGGGGAATAATATTCTCATCGTTATTTATTTAAGGATCATATCTCAGAATTATGAGGATGTATGATACTATAATTGCAGATTATTAATTGCCTGCCATCAACCTCTCAACGTACTTTGCTAATATATCAAATTCTAAATTGACAATATCCCCAGAATTCTTGTCACACAAATTTGTCACATTGAAAGTATGTGGAATAATCCAAACGGAGAAGTTGTGGCTATCGACTTCTGCAACAGTTAAAGATATACCATCGATTGTAATACATCCTTTCAGTGCAATGTATTTTAAATTTTGCGGATCAGATTTGATTTTTAAAAAATAATCTTTATCACGTTGTTCCAAAGTCTCTATCTCGCCGGTTGCATCAATATGGCCAGTGACAAAGTGCCCGCCAATTTTTTCGTTAAAATTCAAACTCGGCTCGAGATTAACCAGATTATTTACTTTTAAAATTTTGAATGATGTTAAGCGAATTGTTTCATTTAGCAGATCAAAAGAAATTGAGCTGGCATCAAAACTTGTAACAGTAAGACAACAGCCATTTACAGCAATACTATCACCCAGTTTTATTTCTTCTAAAATTTTATCAACTGATACCGTGAGTACCGTTGAGTATATTGATTCTTTAATACTAATTATTTTACCGGTTTCAACTATCAGTCCGGTAAACATTATTTATTCAGTTTTACTCTGATGACAGATGTCTCATTGTTTCGATCAATAAGCATAATAAAATCATTACGATCTTTCGATTCTTCTATTTCATTGAGTAAGATAATTGCATCTTCATAATATTGAATTTCGACTCCATCGATTTCTTTTATCCAATCACCATTTTGCAGACCTGCAGTGTTTATCTGGCTATTGGGTTTTACAAATGATGCGATTACTCCAAATGAAGTATTGAATTGTAATCTTCGATTAATTGCATCTGATAGTATGAATTCCCTGACTGTAATTCCCAGTTTCTCGAAATAAAAACGAGAGGCTTCACTTAAGCTTTTAGGGTGGCGGGCAATTAACAACTCAAAGTCTTTTCTATTTTCGCCACGGGCGATATTTAACACAATTTTATCACCTGGTTTTTTTAATAGTATTTGTCTTTCAAAAAATCGTTGTACAACGACGTCGGGCTTAAGTTTTGGTAATTTAATACCGTTAACACTTAATATTATATCTTTATTTTTAATACCGGCAATTGTAGCCGGTGAGTCATCTAAAACTTTGCTTAAGACGACAGCACCTTGATTTTCCAAGCCTAAAAAGCTGGCAACTTCACGATCTATCGGTTGTAAGCCTGCAATACCAATCCACGGCCGTGTCGTATTTTTTGATTTTTTTATGGGGATTGCTATATCATTGAAAAAATCTTCAGCTAAAAGAAATGCAGAACTTTCTCTAGGATCTCTGAGTCCAACTTGCATTTGCTCTTGTCTCATTATCAACACTCTTTCATCTGTAAGAGAATTTCCTGCCCAGCCGAGAAAGTTGCCGTCATTGTCAAAAACAGGACCTCCCGGGACTGAAACTGCGGTGTTTGAGAATACAACATTTAGAGGTAACTGTTGAATTGTCGCAACTCCACCTTGCAGTAAATATGCGTTATAAACGAAACTTTTTGGCATCACACCAATTCCCCATACTTCCTGGCCTAAATAAACTTTAGAAGAGGGAAATTTTTTAACTGAAACAATTTCACTAAGAGCGTCTTTGTTAACTTTTATATAATGCCAACCATTCAAATATTCATAGCCTAGGTATTCGCCATTATATCCATCACTATCTTTACCGGGAATGAAAACTTTAATGCCTTTAATTCTGTCTGACGGTACCCATCTGGGTATTGAACTATCCAATAAAATTATTACGCCTTCATCGTTGATAACAATACCGGCTGCTTCGTAAGATTGTCTATCAAGTTCACGCTGTATAAAATATTCAACAATAACGACTGATTTAACTCTTTCATCAAAGAGCTCTTGTAGCTTTGATGTATTTGGTTTAGCATTTATTTGAGCCTGAGTAATTAGTAACAATGTACTAATTATAAAAATAAAATATTTGCAGCATTTAAGAAACGTAAAACTTTTAATACACATAATTTTTTTAATACCATTAATTCAGCTTGGATGCTGATAAGGTTAAATAGTTTCGTTTAGCTTTAGTTTTTAGAATTGATGTAATTTTGTAGCGAATTCACATTGATCTTTTTATTGTTGAGTGAATTTATTGCTTCAACAGCCGCTTTAGCAGCAGTCATAGTTGTGATAATACAAATCCCTCTTTTAACTGATTCAGTACGAATTACATTTTCATCTTTTCTGGGTAAGGTACCTGATGGAGTATTAATTATCATATCGACATCATTTTTAATCATCAGATCCACAACATTTGGATGGCCCTCTAACACTTTTTTCAAAGGGGTCACTTCCAATCCAGCTAATTTTAATTTGGCTGCAGTATTATTTGTAGAGAAAATATTGAAACCTAAATTTATTAATTCTTTTGCTATTTCTAACGCTGCCGGTTTATCATTATCTTTAACACTGATAAATACGTTTCCTTTAGTGGGTAATTTAGATCCAGCAGCCATTTGGGCTTTAGCAAACGCTAAACCGAAATTTGAATCTATACCCATGACTTCGCCAGTACTTCGCATTTCAGGTGATAATCCAATTGTTGATCCATAGTACCTTGAAAAAGGAAAAACAGATTCTTTAATTGAATAATAATCTGGAATGATTTCTTTAGTGAACCCGAGGTCTTTTAGTTTTTCTCCAGTCATAATGAGTGCAGCTAATTTTGCCAATGGAACACCTATAGCTTTGCTGACAAATGGAACAGTACGAGATGCTCTTGGATTAACTTCCAGAACGAATAACTCATTATTTTTAATTGCATATTGAACATTCATCAAACCGGAAATTTTTAACTCACGTGCGAGTGATTGAGTAGCAACTCTAACTGTATCAAGCATCTCGTTAGACAATGAATGAGGTGGAAGAGCCATGGCGGCATCACCACTATGAACGCCTGCTTGTTCAACATGCTCGAGCATGCCACCAATGACTGAAGTTTCTCCATCGCTTATACAATCAACATCCAGTTCAATCGCATCCTCTAAAAACTTATCGAGTAAAACCGGTTTGCCCGGTGCAACATCAAATACCTCATTGATAACTTTTGTTAATGCAGATTCATCGTAAACTATAAACATACCTCTTCCGCCTAAAACAAATGATGGTCTTAACAATATTGGATAACCAATCTTTTTTGCCATCGAAACCGATTCTTCCGGATTCATCGCAATATCATTTACCGGCTGTTTTAGCTGCAATTTATTTAGTATATCTTTGAATAGTTTTCGATCTTCAGCTGCATTAATATTTTCAGGTGATGTTCCTATGATATTAACACCATTTGCTTTTAAAGACTCAGCAAGGTTTAACGGTGTTTGGCCTCCGAATTGAACAATTGCGCCGCTGCAGTTTTCCTGATGATAAATCTCCAACACATCTTCTAGCGTTAGTGGTTCAAAATAAAGACGATCAGAAATATCATAGTCGGTGCTTACAGTTTCTGGATTTGAGTTAACCATAACTGTTTCAAATCCAGATTTTTGCAAAGCAAATGATGCATGAACACAACAATAGTCAAATTCAATACCCTGGCCAATTCGATTTGGGCCACCTCCTAAAATCATAATTTTCTTTTTATCTGAAGGAATAATTTCATTATCATCGCCGTATGATGAATAGTAGTAGGGGGTAACAGCCTCAAATTCTGCCGCACATGTGTCAACGAGTCTAAATACTGTCTGAATATTATTATCCTTTCTAAGTCGTGAAATTATATCCGGAGAAACTTCAGAAATTTCAGAAATCTGTAAATCTGTAAATCCATATTCCTTAGCACGTCTTAAGAGGTTAGGGTCGATATCATGATTTTTAACTGCTGCTAATTGGTTTTCTAAAGCTACAATATCCTCAAGTTGTTTGAGAAACCAATTATCTATATATGTGTGCTGATGAATTTCCTCAACAGTCATGCCAATTTTAAAAGCATAACGCAGGTAAAAAACTCTTTCTGCTGATGGTCGTGTAATTCCGTCGATTATATCTGTACGATCAATCAAATTGTTGTCACCAAATTTTCCACCACCACCAAATCCTCTGGAACCAATTTCTAAAGAACGTAAGGCTTTTTGAAATGACTCTTTGAAAGTACTCCCGATAGCCATGGCTTCGCCAACAGATTTCATGGAAGTCGTTAAAGTAGAATCAGTCCCCGGAAATTTTTCAAATGTAAAGCGTGGAATTTTTGTAACTACGTAATCTATGGTGGGTTCAAAACATGCCGGGGTTTTTTGTGTAATATCGTTTTGGATTTCATCCAGACTGTAGCCCACAGCTAATTTAGCTGCAAGTTTAGCAATTGGGAAACCGGTTGCTTTGGAAGCTAACGCAGAAGAACGCGACACTCTAGGATTCATCTCAATGATACAAAGACGGCCATTTTTGGGATTTACAGCAAATTGAATGTTACTTCCACCCGTTTCCACACCAATTTCTCTAATGCAGGCAAAAGAAGCATCGCGCATTATTTGATATTCCTTGTCCGTTAGTGTCATTGCAGGTGCAACAGTTATCGAGTCACCAGTGTGAATCCCCATTGGATCAAAATTTTCAATTGAGCAGATGACCACGCATTGATCTTTATAGTCACGCATAACTTCCATCTCATATTCTTTCCAGCCCACTAAACATTCTTCGATTAAAATTTCATTAACCGGTGATAGATCGAGACCATTTTGTACCATTTGAATATACTGGTCATGATCGTCTGCAACACCGCCTCCTAAACCACCAAGCGTAAAACTTGGTCGTATAATAAGAGGAAATTCTCCAATATGTTCCAGCGCACTTTTTGCCTGCTCAATTGAATTTATGTATGTTGACCTTGCAGTATCGAGACCTATTTTAATCATTGCTTCTTTGAATAGATTCCGATCCTCACCTTTTCGTATAGCATCAATTTTTGCACCAATTAGCTCGATATTATATTTTTCTAGAAGACCTTTTTCAGCTATTTCGATAGTTAGATTTAGAGCAGTTTGTCCACCTAGTGTAGGTAAAATTGCATCGGGGTTTTCTTTTTCTAAAATTAAATCAAGGATGTCTAGAGTTAAGGGCTCAATATAAGTAACATCAGCAAAGTCAGGATCAGTCATTATCGTTGCCGGATTGCTGTTGACTAAAATTACTTTATATCCCTCTTCACGCAGTGCTTTACACGCCTGTGTTCCGCTGTAATCAAATTCACATGCCTGACCTATGACAATAGGGCCAGATCCGATAATAAGTATTGATTTTATATCTTTACGCTTTGGCATCAGTTTTTATATTTGGGATTTTAATAGATAGTAGATATCATTTAGGGCAAGCGAAATGTGGTTATAAATTAACAATTTAATTTAAGAAGATTCATTTATTTGAGTTTAAACTGGAATTCAGTAAGACCATTCAACTATTATTTTTATATGAATTTTTATGAAAAACTTGAAAAATCCTGGAATAAATCAAATTCTCTTATTTGTGTGGGTCTTGATACTGATAAAAATAAAATACCTGTACACCTGAGTTCAAATAAATTTCCAATCTTTGATTTTAATCGCGAAATTATTGATGCTACTGCTGACTTAGTCTGCTCCTATAAACCTCAAATAGCATATTACTCGGGACAAGGTGCGGAAGCAGAATTAAAGATGACGATTGATTATATTTTAAATGAATATCCTGACATCCCGCTTATTTTAGATGCAAAACGTGGTGATATCGATAGTAGTGCTGAATTTTACGCCAAAGAGGCTTTTGAACAATATTGCGCTGATGCTGTTACCGTGAACCCTTACATGGGAAGTGATACCTTGAAACCTTTTTTAGACTGGTCTGAAAAAGGTGTCATTGTTCTTTGTAGGACATCGAATCCGGCAGCAAAGGATTTTCAGGATATTACCGTAGGTGGGAAAAAGCTTTTTCATTATATTGCCCAAAAAGCTTCTGATGAGTGGAATTATAACAAAAATGTCGGTCTGGTTGTCGGCGCAACTTACCCAGATGAATTAGCTGAAATACGGTCAATTATTGGCGAAATGCCAATATTGACCCCTGGAATTGGAAAGCAGGGAGGGGACGTCAAAGCAGTTTTAAAAAATGGTTTAAATAAGAATAAAACGGGTCTTATTATTAATTCTTCGCGATCGATTATTTATGCTGGATCTGCTAAGGATTTTGCTATCCAAGCCAGAAATGCAACATCAGCATTGCTAGATGAAATAAATATATATCGATAATTCTAGTAGTAATCGAGCACTGATAACAAAAATGTTATGGTATTTTAATCTATATTTAGATTATTTATCATTTTGAAAAATTTATTATGAGATTCAAATATTTAACAATTAATATTTTATTATTTTCTTTAATTTCTACTTATAGCTTTGGATTATCTATTGATCCCATCAGAACTATAAAATATAGAGATGCCGGAACTATTACTAATGATGTTATTATTTTAAAAAATATCAAAGATACCGCTACAGCTTTTGACATAAGCTTTAGGGATATGTCTATAAATAATACGAGTTCACTTGAATGGATGAAAATTCCAGAAAAAAGTGTTCAATTTAAGCCTAATGAAAGCATCAATTTAAATTATGAATTACATATACCTGAAGATGCAAAAGGTGAATACTACGGTAGACTATCATTTGTTGAAAAGGATATTGATGCTGATAATTCAGAGGCAACAGGGATGATGTCGATTAAGACAAAAATTTCGGTTCCAGTTTTCATAATAGTTAATGGTACCCAGAATTATGATTCAGAATTAGTAAGTTTAAGACTTAATCCTCGTAATGATAAGCAATTAGAAATTTTGCTTCATAATAAGGGCAATGTTCATATTAGGCCTTTAGGTGAATGTAATATTATGAAAGAGGGTAGTGAAGAAATCCTTAATAAATATCCAATCAATTCAGACGCTTTTCCTGTCTATCCTCAAACTAGTCGCGTTCTGGTTGTCAATATGACTCAAAAATTAAAACCGGGGAATTATACTATAGATGTATATTTTCCCAAAGATACACTTGGCATCAATTTATCAGGATCGTATAATCTAGTAACTTCTAACTGAAATAATCAATTGACGTAAATTTTGATTAGAATAAGATCACCATTTTATTATGATATATCGATTATATTTGTCGGCAGATTTAAATTAAAAAACAAAAAAATTATTGCATTATCTTCATACTTTTAAAACAAAATGAAATTGATAAATAAACTTTGTCTCCCACTAATCTTCTTTACTTTATCACCTAATATATTTGGTATAGTTTTTTACTTTAATTCTGCAACAAGTCTTGGAGTTCCACCAACAAGTTGGGTTGATTCATCGCAAAATATTGTTTCAGGTGACACGCCAAATTATTTATCAACATCATTTCAGGGAGCTGGTGTTGTTCAATTTACAATGCCCGAGGCAAAAACTGCAACGGCCACAGATGGTTTTGATTCTGTTGACAGGACAAGATACAAAATTAAAACTAGTAATGCTTATAAAGAAGGAATTTATCAATGGAGAATTTACATCCCGGATTTTGAAGATAATGCACAGTTGAGTATTGGTGCATTTTTGAATTTCAGTCAATCAGGCGCAAGTCTCGGATCTGGAACTAATAACCGTGAAATTGACTTTGAAATATTTCATGGTAAGTCATCTGACAGAAGCTCGGTTAATGGACTGCAAGCCAATAACCCAATTTGCTTAATGACTGTACAACAGGATGACAGCTCAGGAACAAGTTTTTCTAAAATATTTTTTGAGCCAACAAATGCCTCGGATCATCTTCAGGTAAATAATTGGTATACATTTACCATCAAGATGACTGTAGATAGTTCGGGACGTTATGTTGCATCCTGGTTTATTCAAAAAGATGGAAGTACCAGTGTTCAGGGAAGAAATGATTTCACATGTGGATATGGGCCTAGCAATGCGTTTCCGACTGACTTTAATATTTTTTGCAGCTTAGAAAATTTAGAATTTGCTGGGGATATAAAACCAACAGCTGATCAAAGTGTAAATTTTGATCAAGTTGCTTTTTTAAATCTGGAAACTACATTATTTGAATTTGAATCTATAAATGATGCGGATGTCTGGTCGGTATTTGGTGGTGGAACAAGTAATCCAGTTAAATCAATATTTGCTGAAGGAGCTAATGGTACTAGCAGATCACTTGAATTCAAACATGTGCAATCCGCTGCATTTGGTGGATTACATTACAAAAACTCATCAGAAAGTGGGGGAGTAGATCTTCCTGTAACTGACTGGAGCCTATTTAATACTATTTCATACTGGGTAAAAACAACAGATGTTAGTACTGATAATACTGTAGAAATTGAAATAGCTGAACTTGGTGGAGAAATTTGGAAACAAAGTGTTCCAACAACTATTACAAATAGTTTTCAAAAAATTGAAGTTAATTTATTTAAAGGCCATTTTATAGTTTCTGATTTCAGGGGACAAGACGGTGTAGCTCTAGACTTGAGTCAGATTGAATTTATTAATTTTGTTTTTAGACCAGACCCGATTGATAATGGGTTAACTTCTTATAGAGTAGATGAAATTATTTTAGCGGATAACGCACTTACACCAACGTTAGCTGTCAGTGTATCAACTGTCGATTTTAATGGTCCCTTGGTGGCAACTTCAACTGATCATCGATTTTCTTCTGATATAATTTCTTTGGATTACAATGCACCTAGCAATACTTGGGAATTGCGTGTTTATACTTCAAATACAAATGACGCAGTTGGGCTGGTTAATAGTAACGGAAGTACAATTCCGCTAAAAATTGATCTCGGTGCTGACGACGATCCTGAAATTGATTCTGCTTGGGCGCCTGTTAATGGTGATGAGAGTAACCTTAAGTTTTTTAATGTATTTGATGACAGTACCGTTAACGATAGTGGTAATCCTGTTTACACAACAGTTGTTTCATCTGCAAATTCAGATTCAAATTTAAATAACAATTTTCAGGTAAGTTTTGCCATAGATCTAGCAGGTGCAACTACTACCACGTATTCTTCAAATGTTACATTTGAATTATTTATCGAATAGATAAATATTACTCCGTTGAGGGTTCTATCAATTCGATTCTATAAAATTTAGAATTGTTAGATAATATTTCATTGCTGATAACTTGACTTGTAGCAAAATTGCTTGAATCAGCTTCAATTTCAGTTGAAAATGAATTAAATCCATCTTCAATATTACCTGTAGTGGTTAGGATTCTATATTTCCTTTTAATCGGATCAGGATTAGGAGATGATGCCCAAGTAATCTTTAGCTCATTAGATGCAATTCTTTCAATATTTGTGATTTTAAATACAGAGGTTGAATCTGTCGGGTCAGTACCTGCTAAATATTCAAAAAAATCCTTTAACCCATCATTATCAAAATCAGCATCTCCATTACTAGAATTTAAATTGTCAAAAAATTGGTTCTCCCATTGATCCGGTAAGCTATCTGAATCAGAATCAGTAGGATCAAACCCCGCAACTACAAGTGATAATGTTACCGAGTTTTTTATGCTTTCAGAATATCCAATGGAGTTAAAAAGTGAACACACTAAAGCACAAAGAAAAAGTTTTTTTATTATCTGAGTATAGAATTTCATTAGTTAATTAAATTTTATTAATTATTATAAAATTAAGATTGAATGTTATTAGTAAATTTAAGGATTATGAATTTTTCAATATCTTTTAATATATACCTCTCATCTTTAATAGTTTAAATTGGATAGATTTTCCACAGTCACTATAAATAGTATTAATTACATGTCGGATGAGAAACTTATTCTGGTCTAAATTATAGTCGTCTTTATTTTTCTTAATATAATCAGAAATTTCTAGAAGAATTTGTTGCTTGTCTATATCCTCTTCATTTCCAGATTTTGTGAGACATTTTAATGAAAGTAATCTTTTTTCAGCTATAAAGTGTAGTAACTTGTGAGAATTACTAAAATCAATACAATTTAAGTTATCGATTTTACTTTCAATGATATCGAAAGATTCATTAGTGGTCTTTAATAGTAATGCTTCAATTAGTAGAATGAACTGATTTTCTCTGTTGGGATCAATACTATTAGCAAAATCAACTACTTCTTGAATATCGTTTATATTGTCTAATAAAGCACACGATAATATTAAGGTTTCAAGCATATCTGTTTCCAGATTTTCCTTACTCTCGTAGTCTGACATCCAATCAATACATGCTTTGAAATCTTCAAGTTTGAAGTAAGATTTCCCAACTGCAGACCAAGTATATGGATCTCTTCTAAGAGTTCCTTTGTGTCTTCGCATATGATTAATAAATCCATCCAAATCATTGTGTTCAGTTAAAATTTCTAATAATCGAATATGGGCCTGTGCTTGAGCAGGACGATTCTTGTTTAATCGTCCAATGTGTTTTCTGCTGTATTTTATTCTGTCATCAGTATGATTAATCTCTACCCAGATTCTTCCAATCATCGGAGAGGCATCAGGATTATTAAATAATTCTTCGACTAGAATTAATATAGTGTTATCATTAAGGTAATTTTTTAATTCTGTTAATGCTTCTTTAATATCTGACAACGGGGCATCTGGTTTAAAAACTATATTTTCAAATGCTTTTCTTGCATTAGCTTCTTTCAATAAATTTATGCTGGCAATGACTTCAAGATTTTCCGGGTCAACAGCCTTAAGCTGGTTCAATATTTGATTGCAACTCTCAATTTCATCATCCTCAAGGCAAAGTCGAAAATACCAGGTAGAGCTGAAAATATATTTTGGATCCAGTCTATAGGCTCTGGCAAATTCTTGTTTGCCTTGATCTCTATGGCCTTTTTCCAAATATACCTGTCCAATTAAACCAAAATGTTTAGCATTTTTGGGTTCTAACTCAGCCATTCTTCTCAATGCGTTTTCATAGCGTTGGTTTTCTTTTAAAGTACGCGCAAGATCAGCAAACATTTCCCATGCCTCTAAATTATACAAATATTCTTTTAAATGTTCTTCCAATAAAAGTAACGCTTTTTGAGCTTTGCCTCTTTCTTTGGCAACAATTGCTCTGCAATATTTTAAACGTCTTCTATTTCTGTAACCTTTACTATATTTTCGATATAATTTTGAAGCTACATCTAACGAACCCATTTTAATTTGAATCTGAATATCAAAATCTACTGCTATTATGAAGTCCGGATCAATTTCACGTGCTTTGTCAATAGCTTCTTTCGCTTTTTTAATATCATCACAAAATAGATAATATCTTGAAAGATTCGCCTGATGAATGGCTTGACCAGGCTCTTTCCCAATAAATTCTTTAATAAACTCCTCAACTTCTTCAATACGGTTTTTTGAATCTAACCATCTTAGTAATCGTTGCCATGCCCAATCATTTGTAGGGTCTTGTAAAATAGCATTCTTTAAATTTTCAGTTGCTTTATCTATATCATCTTTTATCCAAAATTGATCAGCAGCTAAGGAGAAGCTTTCAGGATTATTAGGATCAATTTTAATATTGCCTGTAATAATATCCGATTGATCATCAATATCGTCATACCACAGACTTCCTTTTATCTCAGATAAATCTTTTGCTGCCTTGACAAAATTTGGGTCCAGTTCAAGAGCTTTTTCTAGAGCAGTGATCGCTATTTCTCTTTGATTTATAATCCGGTTGACACGTGCTAATTCATAGTGAGCCAATGCGTTGTCAGGAAACTGTTCTACTGCTTCTTTGACGTGATCAACTGCGATTCTTGTTTGATTATTTTCTAAATAATAATCTGTTAAAATAGGCCACACTGCCCATAAATCCGGAAATTGATCGATTAACGATTTTATAGCCAATTCAAATTCATGAGCACCCAACAATTTTAGTAAATGTTGACCATATGCTCTTATCCCTGTGCCATCGCCTTTTTGTCTGTTAATTTCATCGCGAATGAAATTGAGAGCTGCAAATTTTTCTTCTCTTCTTGCTCCCAATAAAATCAATTGGTGAATAGCTGGATCACAATCGATAGACCTTTTAATTGCCTTTTTAAATGCCTCTGCAGCAGTAGGTTTATCTCCAGCCCGCAATCTAATTGTTCCTTCTAAACTATAGTACAATGAATTTTCAGGATCAACAGCTTGTGCTTTTAATAACTGAGATATTACAATATCAGTTTCCTCGAGAATTGGCCTATCGACTAGAGTTTTCACTATTTAAATAATAATATTGGTTTATTTATTAAAAATTCGTATTAATTTTACGTTTTTGTTCTACACGTTTTTGGTTTTAAAATAAAGACTTAAAATATTTGAAGATTCTTTAATTATAAAACAGAATTAATTATTATACTTATCTACATTTGATTATCTAGATCAGTTTCCTTTAACGCCTTTTTTGCTACTTTTGTTACATAAATTGTAACAGCTAAAGTAGCGAATAAACCAATTATTGTGACTATGTTTTTTAATGTATCAGGGGTTCCACTACCAGCAGCTACATCTAAACTTGTTTTACCAATATGTCCCAAATAAACATAAAGTAATGTACCCGGTATCATGCCAATCCAACTTGCTAATGCATAATGAGAAAATTTTACCGCTGTTATACCATAAAAATAATTACTTAATGCAAATGGGACGACAGGCGTTAAGCGTAGTAAAAAAATAATTTTGCCACCTTGTTTTCCAATCGCACTATCAATCACTTTAAATTTTGGATTTTGTTCAACTTTGTTGGCAACCTTATCTCTGGCAAAATATCGCCCAATTAAAAATGACAGACATGCGCCCATTGTCGCGGAGAATGATACTGTAAGAAAACCAGGGATTAGTCCAAATATAAATCCGCCGCCAATGGTTAAGACTGAACCAGGGATAAGAAGGACAGTTAATATAATATAAGTGAGACTAAAAACAACAAATCCTATAGGACCCAAATCTTTTACCCAGTTATTAAATTGATTCAACCAATCGGTAACCGGCAAACTCCAGATTAAGATTAATATAAATAATAATACACTAACGACAGATATAATCTTAAAAACTAACTGCTTACTCTTATCACTATTACTCATTTGAAAATTATTTTAACTGTCGATCGAATAACCATTTGAAAATTGATTGTGCTCGAGGAGTCAAACGGGTCTTATTGTATTGATCTCCAAGTTTACGAGCAATTTCAGCAAAAGTGGGATAGGCGTGAATTGTTGATGAGATTTTTGACAACCCTATATTATGTTTCATTGCTAATACCAGCTCATGTAAAAGATCACCTGCGTGATCACCAACAATTGTAACACCTATAATTACATCAGTTCCTTTTCTAGTTAATACTTTTGCAAATCCTTCATCTTTGTTTTCAACAATAGCACGATCAACATCTGAAAATTCTACTTTAAAAATATCGTAATCAATATTTTGTTTTTTTGCATCAGACTCATTCAGTCCAACTCTTGCAACTTCAGGAGATGTATAGGTTGCCCAGGGAATGACACGATAATCTAGTTTAGAGTATAAAAAACTGAATGGCATCATAATATTGCGAACTAATATTCTCGCGTGATAATCAGCTACATGCGTAAACTGATAGGGGCCAACAATATCACCGGCGGCAAAAATGTGCGGTTGCGAGGTCTGTAATTTTTCGTTCGTAATAATACCACGTTTGTTGAAATTTACGCCAGCTTGCTCCAGGCCAAGATTTTCAATGTTAGGAGTGCGACCCGTAGCAACTAATAAGGCATCAGACATTAATGTTTGGCTTTTTGAATCATCTTTTCCAACAATATCCAAAAATATTTTACCCTGTTTTTGATAAACTTTTTTTGGACTGACATTTGTTTTTAAAGTAACACCTTCAGCAATTAATTTTTTGCTGACAATGTCGATCGCGTCCGAATCTTCTCTGGGCAAAATATGCGAAGCCGTATTTACAATAGTTACTCTGACTCCCAACCGATTGATTGCCTGTCCGAGTTCACTGCCAATGGGTCCACCTCCTAAAACGATCATACTTTCCGGTTTATCATTCAGCTCGTCGAATATCGTTTCGTTAGTATAATAGGGCACTTTGTCTAATCCTTCAATATCGGGAACACGTGCTCGACTTCCGGCAGTAATGGCAAAATATTTTGCTTTCAGTTTTTGTCCGTTTACTTCGACTTCATGTGGAGATATAAATTTTGCAGCTCCTTCAAAGACATCGACTCCAAGCCCTTCAAATCTTTCCACCGAATCATTTGGTTCTATTAATGCTCTACGCTGTCTCATTCGCTTGAAAACATGCTTAAAATTAAATTGCGGCTCCTGCTTCTTTAGACCCATTTTTTCCGCGTCACGGATATCTTGTATCAGTCGGGCCGATGAAATTAAACCTTTACTGGGAACGCAGCCGAAATTGAGACAATCACCGCCCATCTTATTTTTTTCGATCAAAGCTGCACGTCCGCCCAATCCAGTTACTGCAGCTGTGGTAATTAGACCAGCTGATCCGGCGCCAATTGCTATAACATTGTAGAGACCTTCTCCTTTATTTTTTTTCATTTTTTATAATTAACTAATTTTGAACGATATATGCTTCAAAATTGATTAGTATGACGCAATGTAATTAATATTATTCCTGACATTGAAAATTTCGGGTAAATGGCAGTATTTTTAAAATAGTGCATTTTCTACTTTAAACTATTTGTAGCCAATAAAACTCTCTCGATATTTTTTTGCCGAGGGCGTCTATTTTTATTTAAACTATTTTTAGCTAGTAAGTTGAATAGTTAAAAAAGTCATTTAGTAGTCGGCATTATCACTTAATTAAAAGTATAATTATATTACTACATATTATACATTTTAAAAATACGACTTGATTTCACAAAAAATTTTTATCTTATAGGGAACTCTTTTTTTTATTAATTTTCTGACAAAAAAATTAAATTTTCTCAATTTTAAATAACTGTAAATGATTGAAGCGGATAAGCTAGTAAAAGATTATGGCCCGATACGGGCAGTCGACAATGTCAGCTTTAAAGTTGAAAAGGGCGATGTGCTTGGCTTTCTTGGCCCCAATGGTGCCGGGAAGTCGACATCTATGAAGATGATTACCGGGTTTTTGCGACCCACAAGTGGCACTGCCAGAATTGGTGAAATCGATGTGAGAGAGAACCCGATTGAAGCTAAAAAACTTTTTGGCTATCTGCCGGAAAGTGGACCATTGTATGAGGAAATGACTGTTATGGAGTTTTTGGATTTTATCTGCTCAATGCGTGGAATTTGTAAAAAGAAGGATAAGACTGAAAAAATTCAAAGAGTTGTTGAAATCTGTCATTTAGAAGGTGTGCGCAATCAACCGATCGATACTTTGAGTAAAGGCTTTCGTCAACGTGTTGGCATGGCACAAGCCGTTATCCATGATCCGGCATGTCTGATTATGGATGAACCAACTGATGGACTCGACCCCAATCAAAAGTTGGAAGTTAGAAAATTTATATCATCAATGGCAGAAGAAAAAGCAATAATTCTGTCGACTCATATTCTTGAAGAAGTGGAGGCGATGTGTAATAGAGTCATAATTATAGCCAATGGTAAAATTTTGGTCGATGAGACACCGGAAAATTTAAGAAAACGTCATCCTCACTTCAATGCAGTTAGACTAAAAATTCGCGGCGAAAAAGGAGAGGTTAAAGAATTTTTAAATGGCCATTCATTAGTTAAAGAAATTGTTGATGAAAGTGGACAAATTCTAGTAGTGCCAAAAAATGGAGAAAATATCGACGAAACTTTATTCCAGGCTGCAAAAGACAAAAATTGGCAAGTTACTCAAATCGAAAAACCACATACCGGTCTCGAAGAAGTTTTTGCAAATCTAACTAAATAAGAATCCTAACCAATGATATATATGCCACTACCGAGCAAAAGCGACACCTCAACGAACGAAGTGAGAATAACAATGAAACACAGATTAAACACAGATGAAGATTTGGAATTTGAGCATAAAGAGATAACAAAGGAGATAATAGGTGCAGCATTTGAAGTATATAATATTTTAGGCTATGGATTTTTAGAAAAAATTTATCAAAAAGCATTACAGGTAGAATTAAAAATAAGAGGTTTAGAGACTGAATTGGAACCACAATTGAAAGTAAACTTTAAAGGCTATAATGTAGGAGATTATTATGCTGATTTATTAGTAAATAAAAGTGTCGTCGTAGAAATCAAAACACATCAAGAATATAATAATAAAGATGAAGCCCAATTGTTAAATGAATTAAAGAGTGGTGAAGTGAAAATTGGTTTGTTAATCAATTTCTCTAGAGAAAAAGTTGAGTTTAAGAGACTAATTATTCAATAAATCTGTGTTCGATCTGTGTTTAATCTGTGGCAAATAAATTACAATATATTAAAATGAAATATTTAAAATGAGCGCAATTTTATCCATCTTCAAACGAGAGTTTTTAAGCTACTTCAGATCATCACTGGCTTATGTATTTTTGATTGTTTTTATATTATTGTCGATAAGTTTGACTTGGTTTGTTGGTAGTTTTTTCAAGTCTGATGATGCAAACCTAAATCGCTTCTTTGTGTTTTTGCCTTGGGTATTTGCTATTTTTACACCCGCTGTTGGCATGCGTTTATGGGCTGAGGAGCGAAAAACCGGAACATGGGAACTGCTGTTAACATTACCTGTATCTGTAACTCAAGCTGTAGTTGGAAAATTTTTAGCAGGATGGGCATTCATTACGTTAGCATTGTTTTCTACATTTACTATGCCGGCAAGTGTCGCTTATCTTGGAGATCCGGATTGGGGGCCGATCATAAGTGGTTACTTTGGTGCTATTCTGATGGCAGGTGCTTATTTAAGTATTTGCTCTTTGACTTCAGCATTAACAAAGAGCCAGGTCATTGCTTTTGTTTTGGGATTTATAATTTGTCTTTTGTTAGTTTTGTCCGGTTGGAGTATTTTTAGTGAGCTCTTCAGTGGTTTGCCTGTTGCTATAGTCGATGCCATTTCAAATTTTAGTTTTATCACCCATTATGAATCGATGATGAGAGGTTTAATAACGATCAAGGATATTTTGTTTTTTGTATCATTAATAATTTTTTCGCTTATCCTGAACATTGTAGTGTTGGAAAGATAATAAAAATTTTAAGTAATATAAAATGAATACTGCATCAAAATTTATTGCCTTCACACTGTTAATATGCGGATTAATTGCTGTCACATTTTTATCCAAATTAATTCCCGGTCAATTGGATTTAACCGACAGTGATTTTTATACATTGTCAGATGGTAGTAAGACGTTATTGAAAGATATTGAAGAACCAATAAAACTAGAATTTTATTTTAGTCGTAGCGCTAAAGATATTCCGATAATGTTTAAAAATTATGCGACTCGTATCGAAGAGTTATTAAGGCAATACAGGAGAGCAGGGGGGAGTAATTTAAAATTAACTATTATTGACCCAAAACCTGACACAAAAGAGGAAGAGTCGGCAATTCGCTATGGTATAAATGGACAGCCTTTACCAAACGGTGATAAGCTCTATTTTGGCTTGGCAATTGTGCAGGCAGATCAGGAAGAGAAAATCCCATTTTTTACTTTCGATCGCGAACGCTTTTTAGAGTATGATATTTCTCGTATCATTCACAAAGTTCAACAATTTGATTTACCAACACTCGGAGTGATTTCATCTTTAGATGTAATTGGTGAAAAGGATCAAAGCATGCCTATGATGCCTGGACAACCTCCTGCAGCACCAGAGGATTGGGCATTTATTACGGAATTACGCAATAGTTTTAAAATTGAAAAAGTTAATATTGAAGAGGGAAACATTAAAGAAAAATTTAGTGTTCTGGCAGTTATTCACCCACAAAGTCTAGACGATGCGACATTATTTGAAATCGATCAATTTCTGCTTTCCGGTAAACCGGTTTTTATTGCTGTTGATCCGTCATCTTACTTTCAAAAAAGTTCACTAGGTCAAGCTGCAATGTTTGGTCAAACTCCGGTTTCCAGCGATCTGCCAAAACTATTTAAAAGTTGGGGTGTAGAATTTGATAGTGGTAAAGTTGTCGGTGATAAAAATTATGCGGCAAACGTTTCTCAAGGAGGCGCTGGCATTCGATATGCAGCATGGCTAAGACTAGATGTGGAAGCTTTGAACGATGCCTCACCACCTACTGCACAGCTTAAAGATATCCTCATGGCAGAAGCCGGTAGTATAGGAGTAACAGAAGATAGTGGCTTAGAACTAACAACGCTTGCAAGCAGTTCTGAAAAAAGTGGCACACTAACCGCTAATATATTAAATTTTACGCAACCGGATGATTTGATGGGGCAAATTACTACTGATGGCGATAAACGTGTTTTAGCGGGATTTATCCGGGGGGAATTTAAAACCGCATTTCCAGATGGTAAACCAATCGTTGAAACTGAAGATAAAGGTGAAGAAAATTTTGTAGAAAAAAAACCTGAAAAACCAAATCCAGTGCCTGGCATAAAAGAAGGTAACGGTAATTTATTTTTAATAGCTGATACGGATCTAATGGCTGATAGTTTCAGCATCAGAAAGCTCAATTTTTTTGGTCAAACCGCGATTCAAACTATTAATGATAATCTGAGTTTTGTTATTAACGTTATGGAATATTTAGGCGGCAGCGAAGATTTATTAGCAATTCGTGGTAAAGGATCCTCTATACGGCCATTTAAAATAGTTAAAGATATACGTCAAAAAGCGCAGGAAGAGTTTCAGCAAGAGTATGAGGATATTAATGAAAAATTGACTAATATCACCAATAAAATTCGAAAAATACAAAATGAAGAAAAAGATAAGGGTAATCTGGTTGCCAGTTCTAAATTGAGAGAAGCCTTAGAGAATATGAGAAAAGAGGAGGCCGACTTCAAAGGACAGAGGCGAGAGATTAAAAAGAAATTGAGAGAGGATGTCGAACGACTTGATCGTAAGTTAGCACTTATCAATTTATTTTCCATGCCATCTTTAATTACTATCTTTGGCATTTGGTTTTTTGTCTTTCGTACTAAACGTCAGAAGAAGAAATAGAAATTTTTTATATGTAGTTTATGAAACTTAAAAATATTATAATTTTTGTCCTGATATTGTTCATAGCTGTGGGAGCAGTATATTGGAAATCAAAAAATGCGCCTGATGATGCTTCAACTGATAGTGTGAATTCTCTTGAAGGAGAAAAATTGCTTGCAGCTGACAAAGTTGAGAATGCAGAAAAAATTATTTTAGAAAATCCAGAAAGCAATCAACAAGTAACGATAATTAAAAATGGTGACGGTAACTGGATTTTACCGGATCATTATGGGTTGAATGCAGATTTCAATAAACTGGAACGCCTGATTCGTAGCTTGAATGAAGGCACAGTCTTACGTTTAATTACAAAAAATCAAAAACGTATTGATCGTCTAGAGTTCATAAAAAATAAAGTTCAATTGATTTCAGCTGACTCAAAATACAACTGGTCAATTGATTTGGGTAAGACTGATGAAAAAGGTAATTATTACGTTAAACTTAATGAAACGACGGATGTTTATTTAGCAAAGATGAGATTTAATCTGGATACAACTATAGATAACTGGGCTGATAAAAAACTAATAAAATTTAAAGCTGAAGATGTTGCAGAAATTCAAATTGAATTTCCGGATAATGCAGCAAAATTTATTTTGAGCAGAAAAAATAATTCTGATTCGTTTACAGCATCTGATTTAAAAGAACAAGAATCTGTTAAGAATAACGAGGTAACACAATTTCTAAATGGAATTATTAATATGCGTTATTCAAAAGTCATGAAATCTGATGATGCATTAGCAGTTGCTGCAAAAACTTATTTAAGAAAATTTAATGTTAAATTATTCAGTGGTGATGAATACTCATTCTCTATTGGCAGAACACCAGCTCTTCCAATTGTTGATGATAAAAAGGATACCGATACTACAAATGAAAATAAAGAAAATATTGAACCTGAGGAACCCAAAATGTCTGAGCCGGGTCCAGTATTTATATTTGTAAAGAACAGTAATTCTAAGGATTCAATAAATGAAATAATGAATAAAGCAGCTTTTACTTTCGGTGATAATATTTTTAATTCACTCCCTGCAAGTAGGGATAAGTTTATTGAAATTAAAAACGAAGAAGCAAAAAACGAACTGCAACAACCTGTAAGTCCCAATGCAAATTTGCAGTTAATGCCAGAAATTAAAAATCAAAAATAGATGAGGTCTTTCTTCGATATCAAAGCCTCATTTTATTTATTCATTTATATTTTAGTTTTAGGAAATACTAATGAGCTTTCTGCAGAAATTCCGGAAAGTGTAGAGTTGCTTTCCAATATTGAGTTTAAATCTATCAATGATGAAAAATTATTTTTAGATATTTATCTCAATAAAAATATAAGTGATAATATATTACCACTTGTAATATTTTTTCATGGTGGAGGATTCCGTAAAGGTAGCAAAAACGATGTCAGTAAATTAGAATTTTTCGCACAAACTTTATTGTCATTGGTAGATCAGGGTAAGATAGTATTAGCCGCTCCACAAATAAGAAATACTGATCAGACTACCTCTCTTTCAGATATTATTTCAGATGCCAATGATGCAGTTAATTGGCTAGTTGATAATAGTCGTATTTATAAAATTGATACTGATCGTATTGGATTAATTGGTTTTTCATCTGGAGGAACATTAGCTTTAAGCACCGGCTTGAACAGTTCAGCAAAATTTATAATTGCTATATCAGCTGCTACAGATTTTTTACGACATGTAAAAGAAAGTGAGTTAGACAATGTTAAAATTGGCCCGTCTAAAAAGAAATTACTGAATAATTTATTTCTTGGTACAATTGATCAGTTTCCTGAAAATTATTCGACAGCAAGCCCGGTTAATTTTATTGAAAAGAATTCTCCTCCAATATTATTAATAGCGGGTAAGAATGATAAAGATTTTTTTAAACATTCTATTTGGCTAAAAGAAAAAGGAGATAAAATTGGAGCAAATATAAATTTTATCACTGTTGAAAATGCACGTCATCAAGTTTATCGGAACTATAAAAACATGTCGCCTTCTGTGGAGCAGTTATCAGAAGAAATTAAAAAAGTTATAATAAACTATTTTTAAAATCTGCTAAATACTGGAATTTAAAGATTAATTGTGCTCATTAAAAGCGTTAACCAACGTTTCTTTCATTTGAGAAATTAAAAAGGGTTTAGGCAGATAAGCATTCATGCCTATTTGTAGAAATTTTTCTTTATCGGCGTTTAGAGCAAATGCGGTCATTGCAACAATATAGAGATCTTTTTTCTCAACGCCACAATCACCGGCTCGAATTTTTTGTGTTGCTTCTAATCCGTCTAACTCAGGCATTTGAATGTCCATCAGCACTACATTAAAATTTTCATCTTTTACCTTCTCAACTGCCTGGAGACCATCATCTACAACTGTGACAGCGTAGCCAATTTTTTTCAAAATTTCTATTGCTACTCTTTGATTGGTTGGGTCATCTTCAGCCAGTAATATCTTCAATGGGTATTTTTTGGCAAAATTTACATTTACCGAGCTATCCATCTTCAACAAGTTACTTTTAGTAGACGATTTAGTGCGATGACAAATAATAGTAAATTGGAAATTTGAACCAACACCAGGCTCGCTCTCAACCCAAATTTTGCCGCCCATTTTTTCAACCAAACGTTTGCAAATAACTAACCCTAATCCAGTACCACCAAATTTTCGGGTAGTCGAAGAATCAACTTGTGAGAAAGGTTTGAACAATCGATCCAGTTTTTCATCTTTTATTCCCGTTCCTGAATCTTGTATGGAAAAATGAAATTCCCAGTTTCCTTTTTCTAACTTGGTAGACTTGACGTTTACAAAAACTTTTCCCTCTTCAGTAAATTTAACTGCATTATTAACTATATTTAATATGACCTGTTTAAGTCGGTGTGAGTCTCCTAAAATTAAACCAGAATAAGAATCTTCAATATTATAATCTAGAGTGATACCTTTTTGTCGTGCTTTAACGAGTACCAGTTCCAGAGCTTCCAGTAATGTATTTTCCAATTTAAATGGGGCAACTTCCAATTCTATACTTCGAGATTCAATTTTCGAATAATCAAGAATATTATTGATGAGTTCGAGTAACGCTTTACCACTTCTATTTATTATTTTTAAATATTCTTGCTGAGAAGTTTCCATATCAGTCTGCATGAGAAGATCTGCAAAGCCTAAAATTGCATTCATTGGAGTTCGAATTTCATGACTCATCATGGCAAGAAATTCGCCCTTAGCTAAATTCGCTGAGTCAGCTGTATCCTTAGCTTTCTTTAATTTTTCTTCAGCAGTTTTGCTTTCTAGATAACCTCCTAGACTAGCACAGATTGAAATTAGCGCAGCTATTTCACTTTCCTCCCATTCGCGGTTAGCTTTAGCAACACCGATTGCCATAATTCCCCAATACTCATTATCTCTACTAATAGGTCCAACAAGTATGGATTTGGCTCCATCATTTATAAACCACTCCTTAACATCTGGTGAGATATCTTTGTTGAAGCCTTTAATTATGCCATTTTTCGAAAGTGTTTCGTACCAACCCGGCAACTCTCTTTCATAACTAATATATTGCATCTCAGATATGTCAGTATCCTTATCATTTTTTTCCAAACTCCAATTGTATCGTTTGCTAATCGAAATTTCATTTGTCTTCTGATTCTTAATATTTTCAAAAATATAAAGGCGGTCAACATTTGCGGATTTGCCTACAGTATCGAGAGTTTTATATATAGCGGTATCAAGATCCTTTGTGGTTAATAAATTTGTTTCAGCATTTGCCACACCCTGTAACAAACTATCGCGATATTTTAACGCTTCTTCAGCTTTTTTTCGATCAGTTATATCATAAGCCATCCAGATAACAGATTTTTCAGGGCCAATTTGTTTTTCCATTGCAGCTAATCTACCCTCAAACCATCGAATATCTTTTCCCTCAAATGGCAATGTGTATTGAATCACCTGTACATGATCAGATTTAATAGCATTATGAATTGCATTTTGCACTTTAGCATATTGATCTTTTGGCCAAATATCTTTCACATATTTTCCTTTTAAAAGAGGTGCTCTTTTAGCAAAAGTACTGTCTTTTGATGCAAAAATTTCTTCATATCTTCCAGATTCAGAAATTACAAATGCGATGTCCGGCATGGCATCAATAAATGCAAGAAGTCTCTGTTCATTTTGTAAAATTATACTTTCCCGCTTACGGTGTTCAGTTAGTATTGATCCCAGAAACAATGCTGTAGCAGATAAAATTCCGACAAAAACCCATAAGAAAGGAGGGGATTGTGAATGAAATTTTAATGCTTCGGGCCCCATTACATCGCTTAGTTCCCAAACTGCCATGATTGATATTATTACAATCCCTGCACTTGCCCCTCGCTGGCCAAATCGTATTGCAGCCCATGCCAATACTGGAAACAGAGCAAGCTCTAAAGGATATCGCAATGTATCTGTCGGTGCCCAATTACCAAAAACCAACATGCCAACAAATACTATTGAAACAAGCCAAATGAAAATCTCCAAAGCCTGGCGATTACTCCACTTAATACTTGAATCAGTAAACCAGGCTAGCATCATTGGTGCTACAACTAACATTCCCAATGAATCACCGAGCCATCTAATTGACCAGATAATCTTAAAATCTAGCCAGTAGTCAGGTGTTAACCAACACAATGCTGATGTCGATATTATTGAGCTAACTAACGTGCTGATTATTACGCCAACTAGTAAAAAACCAAAAACATCTTTTCGACGTTCTAACGAATTTCTTAATTTAAAAACTTTCTTGAGTAAACTTGCTCCCAGGTAAGTACTAAAAGTATAAGCGATTAAAATACACGATGCATAGATGAAGCTACTCCCTTGAAAAATTTCAACTAAAAATGCTGCAATTGCTACTGGAATTAAGTAAATATATCCAAACAGCAAAACTGCTGCTATAGACAACCCCGATGATGGCCACAATAATGATGCTTTTTGTTGCCATAGTGACATTTCAAGTCCGATTCCGGCACCGCCACAGTAAAGAGCAATAAAAAGTATAAACCTTACAGCGATTCGCTGGCGGTCTTTTACCGTAAACTTATTAATATTTTGGGGAACTGTATCTGTTTTTTTATCTTCCAAATCAAAAATACATTTGTATTAGTAAATGAATATTTATTTTTAAACTTAGAATCTGTTTTAAATTAATTCAATGCTAATACAAGAAATTATAGGGAGGTCAAATGCCGGTTTATGTGTATGAAGTAATTGAGGATGCTGAATCACCTGGCGAGAGATTTGAAATTGAGCAGTCTATGAAAGAAGACTCATTGACGCATCATCCAATTGATGGTCGTCCTGTTCGAAAAGTTTATCAGCCACCAAACTTGGCATCTAAATATACTCCGATTGCTACAAAAAATAAGTTGGAAAATAAAAATGTAGAAAAAGCCGGTTTCACAAAGTACGAAAAAGATAAGCTTACTGGCCGCTACAATAGAGTTGCCGGTAAAAATGGACCTAGTGAAATAAGGCCGAATGGTTAGTTGTTATTTATAAAATCTGCCATAATAAATTCCCGAAATAAATCAGTGTATGCAATCAATAAACGTAAGTCAGATAGATTATCACACTCTGCATGTGCAGAGTTCGCAATGACAAATAGGATTTTAATACATTGTCATCGCGAGGAGCAACGCGACGTGGCGATCCATGACTTGTATAACCTCGATATAGACAGAACATTTGAGAAATATCTAATTATTCTTATACTTGAAACTATCTGTCGCTAAATATCAAGAATTGCATATTGGTTTTACCGCTGTATAAACTTATCAAAAAATACTCATCAATACAAAAGATAAACAGCAATGAGCGAGCAGGATATAATCAGGAAAATAGAAAAAAACCTCAATATAGAGCTTAAACATCTTGAAAATATAGATATCCTTGCGAAAGGTTACACCTTAACTCCAAACGGAGAGGTAAACGCTTTAAGTTTATATAATTGTAAAATAAAAAAAAACGAAACGGATTACTTCCTTTTTAAAAGAGCTCACGCAGTTACAGTCACTCGATATAAGTTATAATCAAATCAGCGATTTTTCAGTTTTAAAAGAGCTCACGCAGTTAAAGTCGCTCGATATAAGTTATAATCAAATTGAAACTCTTCCAATTTGGATTACAGAGCTTAATTTGAAAATAACACTAGAACAATTTGACTTCGGAAAAATAATTAACTTATACGAAAATCCACTAAAAAGCCCTCCTCTTGAAATTATCAAAGAGGGTAACGAGGCAATAAAAAATTATTTTGAGCAGCTTGAAAAACAAGGGAAAGATTATATTTATGAAGCCAAATTAATGTTGGTTGGTGAACCTGGAGCAGGAAAAACCAGCTTGATGAACAAATTGTTTGATAAAAATTTTCCTGTGCCAAATAAAAATCAAAAGTCGACTTTAGGAATAGAAATTAAACCTAACTGGGGATTTTCCTTTGACGAGAAAACCGAATTTAATGCGCATGTTTGGGATTTTGGGGGACAACAAATCCAATATATGTTACACCAGTTTTTTCTGACCTCTGATTGTCTCTATATACTATTGGCTGAAAAACGTCGTGAATTGGCCAACTTTGATTACTGGCTGAATATTTTAAATATTCTGGCTAAGAACAGGCCGATTATAGTCCTATTTAATGAGATCAACATCGATTCAGTATCATCTTTTATATATGATGAAAAAAAATATAAGGAGCTATTTCCAAACCTGAGCTTACAAAATCTGGATATTAACCTTTCAGACATCAAAGATGGCCGTTTTGACTTTCTGCTAAAAACTATCAAGAAAGGACTCAGTGGCCTGGAACATGTTGGTAAGCCAGTACCAGCCAGGTGGGTTGATATCCGCGATCAATTGGAAAAAGTCAGCGATAAAAAGCATATCCACATCAACGATTATTTTGATATATGCAGTGAAAACAAAGTTAAAAAAGAAAAAGACCAGTTACTGATCCTTCGTTACTTTCACCTCCTTGGTATTGTATTGCATTTTCACGATGATGAAAATCTTTGTGATACACTATTTCTTGATCCTAACTGGACTGTCGATGCGGTTTATTCTGTCCTTACCGATAAAGAAATAGAAAAAAGCAACGGTGTACTGGATAAGATGGATATCTATAAAATATGGAGCGCAAAAGGGTATATTTATGAAGAGAAAACAAAATTGCTTCAACTTATGTTAAAAGACAATTTTGAGCTCTGCTATAAGCTTTCTGGACACCACGATAAATTTATCGTACCGCTACTACTATCTCGTTTAAAACCGGAATACGAATGGGAAGAATATGATAATTTACAGTTCCGTTTTCAATATCCCTTTATGCCGAAAGGAATAGTAAGTCGTCTAATGGTCAGAATGCATGATTATATTGAACAAAATAAATTATGGCACGATGGTCTTGTATTAATCAAGGACGCTACATTCGCACAAATCATAGAGAAGAAGCACCCAAAACTAGGATTAAAATATATAGAGATTCGCTTGAGAGGAAATAAGAGTAACCGCAGAGATCTGCTAACCTTGATACGTGAAGAAATTAAAAATATACAAAAAATTTCTTTCCCTAATCTGCCGTACCTTGAAATGATTCCTTGTATTTGCCGGGAATGCGCTGGCCAGGCAGATCCTTACTTTTTTAATTATGAAGATATTCAAAATTACCTGAATAAAAAGAAAACCAAAATTGATTGCCGTGTCAGCACTGAAAAAGTTTTCATTTCTGAATTAATCGGCAGTGTTTTCAATATAGAAGAAATAGAATCGAGACTTAAAGAGAATATGGACAAAAGAAATATAAACATTGATTTTAGACCTAATATTAAGGTGCATCAGGAACAAGAACAGCAGCAAAAGCAAAAGCAAGAAGTTTCACAGGAAGTAAAAGTGGAAGTCAAAAATGCCGAAGGTTTATTCAAGAATCTCAAAGAAGATATTTTGGATGAGATTGATATAGAAATTAAAGATGAAAAAGAAAAGACCCGTATCAAAAACGATTTAAAAAAAGTAGAAAAGGCATTCAGCGAATTAAATGAAGCTGCCTGTGAAGGAAAGAAGGAACTGGAAACTGGAACCAAAAACCGATTGGAAGATTTTATTGACAAACTCGCTGACGAAAACTCTCGAATCAACAAAGCTCTTAACCTGGTTGAAAGAGGAAAAGATAAGGCGCAAAAGCTCGCCCGAGTTTATAATAAATTTGCTCCCTACTTTGCGTTGCCTTCAGTGCCTGATGTATTGCTGGGTAAAGAAAGTAACAGTTGAATTTTTGTTCAGTAAATCTAATGACGTCAGATTGTGGATTTCATAACTAACGGGAATAAATCATACGAATTTAGTTACGGTAGTTGACGTGGAAATATAGCGATTGCCATAAATGATTTCGTATATTTTAAATTTCAGGACTAATAAACAGAGTAATTATACAGTTATCAAAAATTGAAAGCCAGATAGATTGCCACGACCTGCCCCAGCAGGTCTCGCAATGACAATCGTCATTACGTCTTCACCAGGAGCAAAGCGAGCCAACTCCACCATTGTAGCTTATGGCTACGACGGCTGGACGCGGCGATCCATGATTATTTTTTTGTTTAAACGAAAACATTTATGGCAATCGCTATATGTTAGCGTCTCAATATCCACGTTCATGGCAAAAAGAAAAATTTAGTGAAATTGCCAGTTGAAAGTTTTTGATTTCACCCGCAATCGTCCTGATATCTCAACGGCTACTAAGCAATTTCTATTTCAGTAATTCATTTTTTAAAACTCCAATATGCGGTAAGTTTCTGTAGTTTTGTGCATAATCCAAACCATAGCCAACTACAAATTCATCCGCGATTTGAAAACCAATATAATCGGGTTCAAAATCGACCTCCAGTCTTGAAGACTTTTGCAGTAATAGACAGGATTTTATACTAGCAGGGTTTTTATTTTTTATAATTTTATAAACCTCAAATAAAGTATGTCCAGTATCAATTATATCGTCGATAATTAAAATATGTTTATCTTTAATTTCAGTTTGAATCTTTTCTATAATTTCCGGTTTTTTATGAGGCAAAGTTTCATTTCCATAACTGGAAACTTTTATACAATCTAATTTTATAGGAACATTTATTTTTCTAATTAAATCAGCGGTAAATATTATTGCTCCATTTACAATCGAAATTATAGTTAGCTCATCTACGGCTTTATAATAATCAGAAATTATTTTTCCAAGATCAGATACTCTGCTTTGAATTTGTTCCTCAGAAATGATAATTTTTTCTAACGGGTCAGTTATTGAATTTGAATTTTTCACTTTGCTTCACTTGAATTAATTTTTTGAACTAACTATATTAGTCCCAACCCTACGTAGTCGGTACCAAAGCAGAATATCTCATGCTGTAGGGCCTTCGCTTGCGAAGTGCCGTTTTATGAAGGCTAAGCAACATGAGGCATGAGGCACTCCGCAAGCGGAGACCCTACAGGTAATAGTCAACTCGATGTGGCCGGAATAAAAATAAAGCTGTAAGTAATTGTTTTTGTTCATATCTTACCATGCTGAATCTTTCAGACTTTAGAATAAATCTATCTAGATAAACTTTTCATCAAAAAAACTAACTATTTCATTTTCATTCAACCTAATTTGCTTGGCACTATCTCGGTCTCTAATAGTAACTGTATTATCCTCAAGTGAATCAAAATCTACAGTAATGCAATAGGGTGTACCAATTTCATCCATTCTGCGGTATCGCCTGCCGATTGCTCCTGAAGTATCAAATGACACATTCCATCTATGAGATAATAATTTGTGTAATTTTTGAGCCTTTTCCATTATTTCGGGTTTATTTTTAACTAATGGAAAAATTCCTGCTTTAACTGGTGCGATTCTAGGATTTAAGCGCAAAACAATACGTTTTTCACCATCTATTTCATCTTCAAGATAGGCATCAGTAAGTAAGGCAAGAAGTGTGCGGTCTACGCCAAGAGAGGGTTCAATTACATGGGGGATGTAGCGTTCTTTTCTGGTTTCATCAAAATACTCCATAGATTTCCCCGAACTATTCTGGTGTTGCGTCAAGTCGAAATTTCCTCTTGCAGCTATTCCTTCTAGTTCCTGAACACCGAATGGAAATTTGAATGTTATATCAGTACAGGCTTTAGCATAATGAGCTAGTTTTTCATTAGGGTGTTCTTCTAGCGTTAGCTTTTCTTTACTAATGCCAATATTATAAAACCAATTCAATCGAGTTTGTATCCACTCTTTATGAATATTTTGCCAGATATCATCATCGGGTTGGATGAAATACTCTATTTCCATTTGTTCGAATTCTCTCGATCGAAAAATAAAATTACGCGGTGTTATTTCATTTCGAAATGCTTTACCAATCTGAGCAATGCCAAAAGGAACTTTTACACGTCCTGAATCAACAAGATTTTTGAAATTTATAAAAATTCCCTGGGCTGTCTCGGGTCTTAAATACGCAACTGATGATGCATCAGTCATTGCTCCAACATTTGTCTGAAACATCAAATTAAATTCTCTAGGTGCCGTTAGCGAACCGGGTTTTCCCGTAGCTGGCGATGGTACCAATTCATATTCTTCAGGTTTGGCATCTGTGTAAGATTTGATTGAAAGTTTTTCTAATTTTCCTTGTTTGGCTAATTTTTTCTTTAATTTTTCGGCTTGTTTTAAAAGTTCATTATCGAGTGATTCTGACTCAATTGCGGATACATATCCAATAGTATCACTCTCAACAATAACTTCTGCAAAAAATAATTGATCGGCGCGATAACGCATCTTGGATTCTTTACAATCAACCATCGGGTCAGAAAATCCATCGATATGCCCTGAGGCTTGCCAGACTTTTGGGTGTTGAATAATCGATGAATCCAAACCGACAATATCAGTGCGTTTTTGCACCATATCTTTCCACCAGACCTGTTTGATATTATTTCTTAATTCTACTCCTAATGGGCCATAATCAAAAAATCCGTTAAATCCTCCATAGATATCAGATGCCTGAAAGATAAAGCCACGCCTTTTACAGAGCGAAACCAATTTATCCATCAAACCAGTTTGGTTTTTATTTTTCATTAAAATACAGCTTTTTTAAGTTAGTTTTACTGAAATTTACACTTATTGACAAAATTGAAAATTTTTAATGTATTTATTGAAATAAATCTTCTTATACTAAAGTTGTAAAGCTTGCCGAATTAAAATTTCATGCAGCCTCTATTAATAAATGATAACTCACTAAAGTCTCTATTCAAAAAATTAGGGACAGAATTCGTCATTTTAAATGATAAAAGTGATATTTTGTTCATTAGTGACAATGCTTTAACTCTGTTTAATATTAAAAAGGAGACTCATGTTGGTAATAACTGGGCTAATTTATTTAAATTTAAAGAACAACATTATAAAAAAGTATTTAGCTGTTTAATTGAACAAGCTACTGACTACAGCGAAAAATTTAGTGCTGCAGAATATGAATTTGATCTAAATTCTTTTAAAGGTAAAACTACATTACAGATTTCAAGAGTCGAAAATGTTGATGAATATAAACGATTAGTTGCGGTTAGTATCAATAATTATAGTCAAAGTATCGGACAGAGTGTAGATTTACTGTCGCATGAAGTAATCAATAATACTAATGATGCAATTGTTATTACTGAGTATATCAGTTCAAAAATTAGTGATCAGGTAATTATATATTTAAATAAATCATTCTCGAATCTTACTCAGTTCGCAACAGCGGAATTAATTGGCAAACAATTAAAGACAATATTTCGTGAATCTCAGAAAAATGAAAAAGTTATAAGCAAACTGTTAAAAAGCAAATCTTCATCTGATACAATAGATTTTATCAATAATAATGGGAAATCCTATAATCTAGAAATATCACTCCATTCAATTGAAATTGATGGGTCAAACACCAAGCATAATGTTTGGGAATTTAAAGATATTACCAATATTAGATTACTGGAAGACAAACTTGGGTTTTCGAATCATCGAAATGACGCAGTAAATAATTATCTCAATGATTGCATAGTTATTACTGATCAAAATAAAAAAATTTCCTACATCAATAAATCAACTGAAAAAGTCTGTAAAATTAAATTCGATAAAGTTAAGAATAAGAATTTTGAAAAGATATTTAAGTTCTTGGATCCAGTAAAAAGTAAACCAATAAATAACCCAATAACCAACGTATTTAATAAAACTGGTAATGCTGCTCAAAAAGCTAAAGCAATTTTGAAAGTTGGTAAGGATTTAAAAACTTTAATAATATATCGTGCGATGTTATTACGTGATAATTACGGAAAAATTAAAAATGGCATATTTACATTTAGTGATTTATCTGAAAAACACCAATATGAAGAGAAATTCAACAAACTTCAGAGACATGAAACAATGTCTGCAATTATCAGAGGAATCTCACATGATTTTAATAATTTCTTAACCGGTATATATGGCACTCTATCATTGGCTCGTGAAAATGTTGATCCAAAAGATAAAGTTTTAACAATTTTGGAAACTGCCGAAAATTCCACAAAGCTGGCAAAAAACTTAACTCGTCAATTACTATCTTTTTCCAAAGGTCTGGCGCCGACTAAAAGTAAAACAACCATTACTAATTTATTGCGCGATTCTGTGAATTTCATGATGTGTGGGAGTGAATGCTGCACAAATATTTATATACCAGAAAAATTGTGGCCCATTGAAGTCGATGAAGGACAATTAAGCCAAGTCTTGATTAATCTTTTGATCAACGCAGATCAAGCTATGCCTGATGGTGGCAGTATTAGTCTAACAGCCAATAATTTGGAGATAATCGGTGATGAGAATATTCCCTTACCGAAAGGTTCGTACGTCATTATAAAAATAATGGATGAGGGTGTTGGAATATCGAAGAACAACTTATTAAAAATATTTAATCAAAACTTTACAACTAAAGATAAAGGAAGTGGAATTGGTCTTCATTCGTCTTATTCAATTATTAAAAGTCATAACGGCCATATTCAAGTCGAATCAACTGTTGGAAAGGGGACTGAATTTTCAGTCTATCTTCCTGCATTGCCTAATGAAATAATTATGGATGCAATAGAGGATTCATCAGATTCAGAGGATACTACTTTGTACCACGGTAAGGGTAGAGTTTTAGTAATGGATGATGAGCCAATGGTACAACAAATTACTGGTGAAATCCTAATGCACTTAGGCTATGATTATAAAATTGCAAAGCATGGTGAAGAAGCGTATGAATTTTATAAGCAAGCTATAAATACATCAGATGCATTCATAGTAACTCTGATGGATTTGACAATTGTTGGCGGACAAGGTGCTTTAAAGACGATAGAAGATATTCTTAAACTAGATCCCAATGCTAAAGTAATTTTAACGACTGGCTATGCGAATGATCAAGTTTTGAAAAATTATAAGAATTACGGTTTCACAAGTAAAATCCTCAAGCCATTTAATATGCAACAATTAAGTATGACTTTAAAGAATGCTATTGATTCAGATTAACAGCATTTTATGAATTATTGATTCTGACAAAATAAATAATACTGGGCTCATTAAAATATAATCTCCCAGAACATGAAGTGTTTCATTTTCAAAATGGTATTTATAATTATTAAGAAGTAATAAGCTTAATGTAGAAATAATGAGAGCGATTCCCAAAAATTGCCCATATATATTTTTTGAGTCAAGAATTAATAAATAGCTTAAAACTATATTGATGATCGCTATTATGTTTGAGAGTTTAGTTCTAACTGTTTTATTGAATGAGTGGAAATTTTGCTCCTGTTTAATTTCTGAGTTAAACTCCCAAACAGATATATAAAAACAATTCAGCAAGCAAAGTAATAAAATAGGGACATATGATTTTAGAAAATCCCAATAGTTTAGCTGATTCAAATCGATTAGAAAAACGAAGATTCCCAAACTAAATATTGTAGCTACTAAAATTTCTTTAGGAAATTTATAACGTTGAGAAGATGATTTTAGCACCTGATTGACTATGAAATAGATTAGGCAGAAAAATAACAATCCATAGCCAGATAATAAATGAATCAAGGATAATTTGGAATGAGCTAAATATAGATTGATTGTTAATACTAACAACCAAATCACAAATATTGTTCTTCGATGATTTATACAAAAGCTATGACGATAGCTAATTTTATTTTTGTTATATTCTAAATGATATCCATCAACAAACCTATCGGCAACATAGACTAGCCAAATTGACAGACCTAAAACAATTGATTGATAAATATCGATTTCGATATGCAACGATCTTGCAACGAGATATTGCCAGACTATAGCAATGACAGCAGTATCTAAAGATAATATATTGGGCCAATACCAAAGAGGAGCAGACTTGGATTGCACCATATATATGCAGAAATAAGTTTATGCTTCAACCAAAACTTTACTTTTAACCTTATTATAAATTTTGTTTTTGCTAAGGTATTGATCGATTTTGTTAGATACAATGATGCCGTAGTTAATTGTACCTAGCCAACCTGACATTATAATGCCAACTGATCCTGCATGGTAAAGACCTTTAACTTGATTCGGTAAATCCATTGAAACTTTTAGACCCTCAAATTTTGTTCCAAATGATGTCCCATTCATATGTTTTGTGTAATGGTTTATTGTTCTTGGGGTAGCTGCTTCAATATGATCAATTTTATTTCGAATATCAGGAATAAATTTTTCAAGTGATTCAAGAGATTCTTCACATAAACGATCTTTTTCTTTCTTATAATCTTCTTCCGATAAATTAATCCAGTCTTTCCATAGGCCATTTATCGAACAGACTATTGCATACCTCTTATCTTTTAAATGAGGTCTTGTCTCAGGATAATAAACGGAAAAAGTTCTACTGGTTGTTTTTATATCTGTTAACTCATCCATTGTAAAATGATCATTATCAGAAGTGAATATCAAGTCACCAATCTGCGGAATTGATTCTCCTTTTTTGATACCCATGTATACTTGGCAGGAACTGAAATTTGTTCTAACGCTTTCTGCTTCCTTTATATAATCTCTTGAGAAATTTTCTTTTCCAGTCAAATCCGATATCGTATTTTTAATATTGGCGTTAGAGAGAATAGTGCGACATCTAATTTCTTTGCCGTTAACTTTGATGCCGACAACGCGTTTTTTCCCATCAACATTTTCAGTTAATATTTTTTCAACAAGACAACATTTGCGTAAGTCGACACATCTTTTCTTCAGCTCTTTAATCATTTTTTTGATTAGAACATCTGTACCGCCTTTAAAAGTATAAACGCCTTTGCTCATGAAATTTGAAAAAACTATACCGTAAGTTATTGCTGGGTCATCCATCGATGAACCATTTGCATACGAAATCGGTTCCATCAGTAAGCGATGAATATCGTCGCGACCCGGAAAAAATTCTTCAAACATTTCCCGTGTAGTCTGGCGATAGTCATCATAAAAATTCATTTTTTTCAGATGCTCAAAAAATTGATCTACTTTATCTCCAGCGATTTTAAATTTATCTACTAGCAAGCTGGTAAAATCTTTCCGATCAAATGTTGTCCAAATATTGAATTGTGGATTAATAAAGCGGACATGTTTTAACTGATTTATAGAATCAGCAATTTCTTTGGACCAATACTTGCGACACGACTTAATCATACCGACTGGAAAACCGTGCAGTGAAATATCAAAAATATGGCCACCTTTTCGTTTAAACCATGTAGCCAGCCCGCCAAATTGGTAATGATGTTCGAGCAATAATACAGAGTGCCCGCTTTTAGCCAAGTAGTTGGCTCCAGTGAGTCCTGCCAAACCACTGCCGATGACGACTACGTCGTAGTAATCAGAAGCTCCTTTTAACCAATCTCTTGCCATAGATATTATTCTAAATTAATGTAGAAAAGATTTTAATAACAATAAAATCATTAGGTATTCAATATCAAAAGTATATTTTACCAAATTTTCATTATACAATGATTATGGAATGAATAGATAAAATTGCCACATTCTGTAGGCAGAACATGCTAATCATTGATTAAAAAGTAAAACCCTATTAGACTTCATGTATTGAGTCCATCAACAGTAGCATCAGACTATATAGTACCTTTGATCTTGCAGCTCAACCTGCAATTCTATTGCTTGAAAGTATTTCAATATTGCTGAAATTTATAATGAGTAATAGTTTTTATAATAAATTTGATACGGAGAATTTGACTGGATCTCGTCCTGATGATGACGATCGTACACCATTTCAGGTAGACCGGGATCGAATAATATTTTCCTATGCATTTCGTCGGTTACAGTCAAAAACTCAAGTTTTTCAGGCAGGAGAATATGACTTTTATCGGACACGATTAACCCATACGATTGAGGTAGCAAGAATTGGCCGTGCAATATCAGACTGGCTAAACCGTAATTCCGGCTTTCTAAACAAAGATTTTTTTATCGATCCGGATCTAGTTGAGGCAGTCTGTTTAGCTCACGATTTGGGTCATCCGCCATTCGGGCACAATGGTGAGAGAAAACTGAATGCGTTAATGTGGAGGTATGGAGGATTTGAAGGTAATGCCCAAACATTACGGATCATCACAGATCTATTTTATGAGCGTCCTGATAATCCAATGGGAATGTCACCAACACGTGCATTTTTGGATGGTGTCTTAAAATACAAAAATCTTTATTCAGAAAAGATTGATCTATCAAATCTGAAACAACCAATCTATCCGACTAATCATTTCATATACGATGAACAAAAAGATTTTAGGCAATTTGCCTTTGGAGAAATAGATTTAAACAAATTATTAGATTCAGATCTCAATTTAATTTTGAAAATTAAGAGTATTGAGTGTGAAATTATGGATTGGGCAGATGACATTGCGTATTCATTGCACGATATTTTAGATGGAGTAAAAGCCGGAGTTATTACAGTCGAGAAAATCAAAAAATGGAAAGCGCAAAATATTGATTCTGATTTTCAAACTGAAATACTCAAATCGCTGATTAAATCAATTGACGATGGCTATATCGAACCAAAGTTCAGTAATAAAATTGGCGCTTTCATTAAAGCCTGTAAAGTTAAGGATCGGGAAAACCAGATGGCCAATTATACTAACCGATATAAATTTTGTTTGAGCATAGATCCTAATATGCTTGCAGAATCTAGTATCTACAAAAAATTAGCCAATGATTTGGTTTTTCAATCACCGCCGATTCAGCAAATTGAATTTAAAGGGGGGCATATTTTAGAGAAACTGTTTAGCGTCTTCAGTAATAATTATTTGATGGGAGAAAATAATAATAATATGAGCAGTTCATTAAAAATTATCCAAAATCCAATGGCACGCTGGATTGAGGAGGCAAGTTCAAAGAATCAAAAAGCCCGACTCATTTGTGATCATCTATCAGGTATGACTGATGGCATAGCAATCAGAGCCTACAGAAGACTATTTGATCCAGAACTAGGATATTTAAGTGATCTACAATAGTTTTGAGTTCATTAATATTTACTAAAATTATTGGGAACTTAGATATTTCCAAATTGTAATTATTTATAATATATGAGTTAACAAATATTATTATGATATTATCACTACCATTGAATTTTATTATTATGGGGCCTGGCGGTTTCTTATTATTAATTATTACGGCTGGTTTGGGTATGTATGCTCACTATCGTATTTCAAGTGCCTACAATAAATATTCTAAGATAAAGACAAAGAGTGGTATAACCGGGAGAGAAGCAGCTGGTTATATTTTGAAAAAAGCAGGAATCTATGACGTAGAAGTTGTTTCTGTAAACGGTCATTTATCGGATTTTTACGACCCAATAAATAAACAGTTAGCCTTGAGCCAGGAAAATTTTAGTGGAAACAGTTTGGCCGCAGTCGGTGTTGCCGCACATGAAACCGGACATGCTATTCAACATAAAGTAGGGTATAAGGCATTACAGATGCGGATGACACTTATCCCAATTACAAATATTAGTTCAAAAGTTTTACCGTTTGTAATTATGACTGGATTTATCTTGGGAAAAATGGGCGGAATTTTTATCGACATTGGAATAATCTGTTATGCCATATTAACATTTTTTCATTTGGTTACATTACCAGTAGAATTTGATGCTAGCCGCAGAGCTAGAATTGAACTTATGGACTTGGGCATTATTGATAATATGGAATCTGTCGGTGTTGTAAAAACTTTAAATGCAGCAGGGTTTACTTATGTTGCGTCATTTGTTTCATCGTTATTAAATCTGATTTATTTAATAATGTTGAGAAGAGATTAGTAACTCTATTTTGTTATCGCGAGTCCCGGTGTGAAATCGGGACGAACAAGTTCGGAGAACTCGGCGATCCATGACTTTGATTTTATGTATATATATAGCAATTGCCATAAATATTTTCGTTTATTGTTGCATACCAAAAAACCTTCAATGTGGGGTTCGAGCTTGGAGGCTGTTGAAAAATGAAAGTCTTACCCCTTTTGTCATTGCGAGCCATCGGTAAGATGGCGCGGCAATCCATCTGGATTCAACGATCTGGATTGCTTCGTCGCTTTGCTTCTCGCAATGACAATAGTGTAGTACTACCAATCATAATATTTTTCAACCGCCTCCTTGCTCGATGCCTGGTGACGGAACTCAGATGTAGAATAATAAGAGGCTTTTCGCAAGCAAAGGCCCTACAAAAGAATAATAGAATATGGAATGATATCTATAAATTCGTAGATCGTATTTATATTTATAGGAAAACATTTACCGCAATCACTATAGATTACCACATCCCGATTTTACATCGGGACACGCAATGACAGTTATTTAATCAACTTCGGTTTCGCCAATACAAGAAAACAAGCCGAAGAAATTCCTGCTGATCCGAAAATCATACACATCACCATGATTTGATAACGTGCAGCAATCAACGGTGATATTCCCGATAAGATCTGTCCGGTCATCATCCCTGGCAATGAGACTAAACCTACAGCAAATAACGAATTTACTATTGGAATCAGCGAAGCCTGAAATGCAATATTGCGTGCTTTCTCAAAAGGAACATCACGCTCAATTTCTGCATATAATCGTTCCACGGCTAAACTCACACTGTTCATTGAATTGGCAAATATCATTCCTGCGATAGAGATCATGTACTGCGGCCAATACCAAGGTTGCAGATTGAGCACGGCTTGGGTGACAACTATTAGTGTAGATCCTCCTCCGATTACGATCGACCAAAAAGCATGTTTGAATAGAATCAGTCGTTGAGTTTTTATTGTGCTAAGAGCAATCCAACTTGAGGAAAAAAGCATGACAGTTAAAATAGCCAGCACTAACCAGGCGCTATTAGAATCAAAAATAAAAGTTAAAAAATAACCGATGAGCAGCAGTTGAATAAGCATTCGTACTACAGCATAAAGCGCATTTTTATAATCGAGTGCCCATTTAACCTGAATGCCAATAACGGCAATAACGGGAATAAATACAAAAAGTAAATTTACCAAGGGTATCGCTTGCACGGAATCATTCATCACGATATTTTATCTACATATAAAATCCTTCTGAGCGGCGGCCCAGGTTTTGTATCCGAAGCGAAGATTTTTATTTTTTTCTATATCGATGACACCACCTGCGGCAATAACGAGTGCCAGTCCCGCGGCGATATCCCAAATTCTTGTACCTTCTTCGTAGTAGACATCGAATCTTCCGGCGGCGACATAGGCTATTGCTAATGACGCAGTCCCTATTAAGCGTACTTTTTGAAAGACTTGAACTTTACCAATGTAATTTTGTAGATCATCGGATTCATAACTACAACCCGCTGGAAATCCAGTTACTAACGATGCTTTGTTAATATTATCGGCCCAGTTAGGAATGTGTTTGTTCCCATTAATGTAAAATCCTTCGCCAACGATTCCGGTGAAAATTTCATCTCTGTTAAAATCATAAATAACTCCGAGTATCGGAGTCTCGCCACGAAACAAACCTATGCTGACACAATTTAATGGAACTTCACGCAAGTAATTATAGGTACCATCTAACGGATCAACGATCCAATAGTATTGATCGTCATTAAGTAGACTTTCATCGCCACCTTCTTCTTCTCCAACGATTGGTAATGAAGTTTCACTACACAACATTTGGCGAATCAGTTTTTCAGAATCGATATCAGCCTGTAATTTAACGTCCTTTAAATCTTCATAATTTATTTTTTGATTGCTACCAGTACCCTGCAATAATTTTTCACCCGCTGCACGTGCAGCTCTAACTGCCAAATTAAGCCAATTTTTTTGATCACTCATATTGCTAATTTATTTAAATCCATTGTAACTTAATCAAGAGTATTATTTTCATGAGTCGGATTTAGCTAATTTTAAATATAGAAATGCACGATAATTCACCTGAGATTTCAGTAATCATTCCAAACTATAATCGTAGTGAAATATTGAATAAGGCTGTGGATTCTGTTCTTCATCAGACATATAGAAAATTTGAACTTATTGTCGTTGATGATGGTTCATCAGTGAATATTGATTTCATAAAAGATAAAATTATTGATGCCGGCCATCAATTTATAAAGCATGATAAAAACAGAGGTGTTGCCGCTACCAGAAATTCTGGTATTAAGAAATCAAAAAACGAGTGGATTGCGCTGCTTGATTCTGATGATTCTTGGCATCCTTTGAAACTTGGAAAGCAGGTAGAATTTTTAACTCAAAACAGAGAGATTAAATTTTTTCAATGTCGAGAGAATTGGTATCGCAATGGAAAATTACAAAATCAAGGCAAACAGCCGACCATGCCAAATGGTGATGGCTTTTTTGAATCTATTAAGAATTGCTGTATCAGTTCATCAACGGTAATGTTTAAGCGAAATTTGTTTGACGAATTTGGTGGATTTAATGCAAGTATGAAAGTTTGTGAAGATTATGATCTCTGGATAAAAATCAGTTCAAAGTATTCTGTCGGATTATTGGACGAATTTCTGGTTGATAAATTTGCCGGGAATAAAGATCAGCTATCATTACGATACCCAGCTATGGATCGTTTCAGAATATTTTCATTGGCAAATATTCTAACAAATAATGATTTGTCCAAAGCGCATGTAGACGCAGCTGTAACTGTTTTAAGAAACAAACTTAAAATTTTAATTGATGGGGCAAGAAAGAGAGGCAATAAATTTATCAACGAAATCTATAGTGAATTATTAAAACAAATTTCGATAGGGGAGAGAGAGTTGATAGAAAAAAGTGTCCGAGACGTTATTGACAAATTGGAAGCAATTATGAATTTGGATATGTAGTAATAAATTTAGGCGATTAGGTAGGGACTGTCTGTTTTACGATGTTTATGAATTCCAATATTAAGCCAACGGATGTGTAGGGACACACATCCCTACCTTTTTCGAATTCTTCAACGATATAAATTTTAGGCGATTGGGTAGGGACGGCTGTCCCTAGCCGTCCGTCTTACGATTTCACAATATCAACTAATTTCCAACATTAAGGCAACTGATGTGGGGGGACAGACGTCCCTGCCATATCTCAACTGCATAATCATTCATTGACTTAATAAATTTTGCTAACTAAATAAATTTTATTAACAAAAATAATAACCCTTAAGTAGAAAGGACACCTTTATGGATTATGTGCTAACTGATATGGATGTTAGAGTTCTTGGTTGTTTAATGGAAAAAAAGATGACAACACCTGCTTACTATCCACTCACTATGAATGCTCTGGTAAATGCCTGTAACCAGAAAGTAAATCGCGAACCAGTTGTCGATTACCATGAGTCTGAACTGCATGATATAATCTCAAGTTTGAAAGATAAGCATTTACTTTGGCAAATGCACAGTGGTCGTGTTCTAAAATACAAGGAAAGATTTTCTGAATTAGAAGAATTATCTGAAGCTGATGCTGCAATAATATGTGTCATGTTACTGAGAGGGGGTCAAACTGCCGGGGAGATTCGGCAAAGGACAGATCGCATGCATTCATTTGAAAATCTTGCAACCGTGACTGAGGCAATAGAAAATTTATGTGATCGCGGATTTGTTACACGTTTACCGAGACAGCCAGGTCGTAAAGAAACTCGTTACACACATTTATTATGTGGGCAGCCAGAAGTAGGTGAAGATGGAATAGTTACTTCAATTGATCAGTCAATCGATGATGAACGGGTTAAAAATCTTGAAGAAAAAGTAGAAGTTTTAAGCAACGAGTTAAATGAGTTGAAAGAAAAATTTTCAGAATTTCAAAAACAATTCGAATAGAAGTTTTAAATTAAGAAAATAGTCATAGTTCGCCACTGTGTGTTGCACCTCGAGATGACAAATTAAAGGTAGTTATCATTGCGAGTCCCGATGTTAAATCGGGATGAAGCAATCTATTTGAATTATTATACAGACCTAAAAATTATGAGTAAAATTGAAGTTAATGCATTCGCTGCACAAGATGTTGGCGAGAAATTTAAACCGTTCCAATATGAGTTACCCGAAATTGGCGCTGAAGAAGTTGATATAAAAGTAGAATACTGTGGAATCTGTCATTCTGATCTGAGTATGTTAAAAAATGATTGGGGGGTGACGCAGTACCCATTTGTTCCCGGACACGAAGTTGTCGGTAAAATAGTTAGGGCAGGGGATGCAGTTAAAGGTGTATCAGTTGGAGATGTAGTCGGTCTAGGTTGGTTTTCACATAGTTGTTTGCATTGCAATCAATGTTTATCAGGTAACCACAATCTATGTGCAAGTAACGGACAAACAATTGTTGGCAGATACGGTGGTTTTGCTGACTTTGTAAGGTGTCATTGGCTGTGGGCAATTCCTTTAAATAATAAGATAAACAGCTATAGTGCCGGTCCGTTATTTTGTGGTGGCATAACTGTTTTTAGTCCGATGCTTTTAGCTAATTTAAAACCTACAGATCGAGTGGGGGTTATTGGTATTGGCGGACTCGGTCATTTAGCATTACAGTTTTTAAATAAATGGGGATGTGAAGTAACGGCATTTAGTTCTTCAGATGAAAAGTCAGAACAAGCTAAAAAATTTGGAGCACATCATATTATAAATTCAAATAATGAAGATGATCTTAAGGAGATTTCTGGGTCACTCGATTTTATTATTAATACGACTAACGTTAATCTGAATTGGCAACTTTATTTAGAAGCCTTGGCTCCGAATGGCAAGTTCCATACTGTGGGTGCATTACTCGATCCAATACCTGTACAAGCATTTACTCTAATCAGTGGGCAGAAATCGATTTCCGGTAGTCCGTTAGGCAGCCCGGCAGTAATCAGATCAATGTTAGAATTTTGTGCCAGGCATGACATCGCACCAATGACAGAGGAATTTAAACTTGAAGATGTGAATGAAGCCATGGATCACCTCGAATCTGGTAAAGCACGATACCGTGTTGTGTTAAAAGTTTAGTTTTGGACGCTATATTTGTGTCAGTGTTAGAAGAATAATAAATAATTATATCGGTAATCGCTTCGTCGTCATGGGTTTATTTCTTCACTTAAGCGACACCGATACAAGGTCTTTTCATTTGAACCTGTTATTTGAAACTAATTGATAGGCGACAGATGGATAACGCTGGCATTTTTCGAATATTTCTGGCCATGAACTTGTTTCAGCCAGCATTGTTTTGAGTTTGATTAGCGTTGCTCTGAGTATTGCCAAATTCGCGTTGAGGGTCCATTTTTTCGAGCGCGTTTTGTCTTCTTCCCATAGCGCATCTCGCACCCAGTGGTTGTTTATTTCGCTTCCGTTCCAATGGCCTCGTATCGCTTCGGCAAAGTATTGAGCACTGCCCGGCGACGGGGAACGACTGCTTAGGTAATAGCGTTTGGTCTTTTCGACTTCACTTGTTTTTATTGATTCTTTTTCTACGACTATCAGGCTTCGGGCGTAAGGTAAACTAACCGCTGTTGGCTCAATCGCATATACGTTGACTTTACGTGCTTCGAGGCGTCCATGTCCTTTGTCTAAACTGGTGTATTCAAAAGGGGGGTGCCCCTCGAGAGTTCGCAGGCGTGTTGGTGGGCTTTTCGTCTTTCATCTTTTAGCTGAAAAAGGTAGTCGCCTCCTTTTTCCACTATGGTTCGTGCATCGTTTTGATTGCAGTATAGAGCGTCTGCACTTATCAGAGCGTTTTCCAGATTGGTTTTCTTATAGAGTTTACGTGCTACTGTAAGTTCTCCATCTTTTTTATTATCTTCGGTTCTGGGTTTTTCATCTGCTATGCCTATGGCTATGGGCGCGCCGTTTTCATGATCGCTCAGGCATATGGTTAATACGCGGTCACGTACGTATTTTCCATCTATTGCAAGACAACGTGGTAGTGTGCCTTCGTGAGTTTGCAGCCATTGCGAGAGGGCATGGGCAAATTGATGCGGGTCGATTTTTCCGAGCAGGTTATAGAGTGTTTTGTAACTGGGTGCGCATCGCAAGCGGCTGTTTTTCTTTGTTGGCCAATCCAGCCAAACACGTTGTTCGTGAGTGAGAAACTGGCCATAACGTTGTATCGCGGCCAATGTTTTGCGCCCGGCAAGTAACCCCATCGCAATGAGCGTAAGTAACGAGGAGGCCGGATAACTCCGATTCGATGCTCGTGGGTCTTTAACCTTATTACGCAAGCAATCCCGCAAGGTTTCCATTTGCACTTTCTTCAGGGGTAAGGCTCTTTCGGGACTTTGCTTGTTAGCTCCTTTTTGATAAGCTAACGGTAAATCAATCGCCTGTAATATACGGCGTGCGTTTCGGTTCAAAGACTTCATCCAAAGTTTTTTGGGACGTCCATGATGTTGATAATAGTCGATACGATGTCGTGAAAATCCTTTAGTCAACCCACAAGGTTCCCAGCCGGAAGCTTTATAACAGGTACCCTCAAATTGTTCGATATCAGTAAAAGTTTCAGCCAGCAGCGGACAATAACCATGGATGGATTGCCAATGCCGGGGTAACGCTTTGACTCCAAGCCCCAATGCGCGTGAAGCCAGATTGGGCATTCGCGTTTGTGATAAAACCAGGAACCGCCTATTTTGCACAAGCAATCCGAGCCGTTCAGCCCGCTGGACATCGCTCCAGCCAATCCAGGCATCTCGATCCGCTAACTTCAAAACCGCCGGCCCCCATTCCAACAAGGCCACCCAACGTCCTTTGTATTCGACAACCTGAATCAATGTTTTTCCTATCGGCGGAATTGCTCCAAGGTAATGTTCAGACTCAAAAAGTTCTTCAGCAATTTTTTGCTCATCCTTTTGAAGTATTCTTATGGTAATATCTTTCAAGATGATCTCTGTGGGATCAAACTCGAACACTTGTTTGGTTTTTAATTCTTTCATCCCACCATACCTCATATAAAATGCTGGGATTTAGCAAGCTTTTTTTATAATCTCCTATTTTATCAGCTTTCTCACCGCTAAAAGAAAAAGCCGTGAATTAAATAGAGATTTAGAAAAAATATTATTGAAACTTAGTTTTGGTCCTGAAAAAGAACGATTAATTTATGAACTCAATTTGGCATTTGATGATTTTGTTGACACTACATTTGAAATAGATTCTGCAAATCAGGAGCTAAGTTCGGCACAGTTAGAATTTAAACATCAAGTTGCACTCGGTTTGCGGATACAGAATGAACGTGAAATATTTCGCAAAAGATCTGCCGCAATTATTCAAGGTTTCCGGACACGAGATCTTGCATTCCGAGTTTTTAGAAATGAGGCCCTAGAACAGTATAAGACACTATTTGATCTGGCCGCACGCTACAGTTACCTTTCAGCTAAAGCGTATGACTATGAAACCGGTCTACTCGGTACAGAAGCCGGTGATGAATTCTTAAATGAGTTTATTGCATCAAGAGCAATAGGAGTCGTTGTTGATGGTGACCCGCAATTTGCCGGTAGTCAAACGGGTGATCCAGGGTTATCCGGATTGTTAGCAAAATTAGACAATGATTACTCCGTTGTCGAATCGCGTTTAGGATTTAATAACCCGGATACCTATGGAACTACTTTCTCACTGAGAAACGAACTGTTTCGTATTTTATCAACTACTGAAGGGGATGATGCGTGGCAGGAAATTCTAGAAGGAAGTGTCGTCGATAATCTGTTAATTAGAATATTATTTGTGGTTAAATTATCAATATTAAATAAAATTATATCCGTTAGAGTTGTATTTCCCAAAATGGTATTTTGAAATTAGATTATTAGAATAGTAAATAAAGGATGTAAGCTATAGAAGAGACAACTAAGTACATTTTCTTTAAATTTTAAAACAGTGAGTTTATTAAGTTAAAGTGATTGCTATAAAAATTTTCGTTTAATGTAGCATACCACAAAAACCTCCAATGTAGGGCTCGAGCGTTCGACTGAGACTTCGGAGTGAGCTCAGTCGAACGCTCATGCCGAAGTCTTGCTCGATGCCATAGTGGCAGAAATCAGATGGAGAACATTCGTGGCTCCTTGCAAGGAGGCTGTTGAAAAACAGTAAGACTACGCAATTGTCATTGCGAGAAGCGAAGCGCCGCGGCAATCCAGACCGTGGAATGCTGATAGATTGCCGCGCCATCATGCTGATGGCTCGCAATGACAAAAGTGTACAATATCATTTGCTATTTTTCAACAGCCTCCAAGCAAGGGCCTTACATTATAATCACATAATATGTAATTATAATTATAAACGCGTAAATCGTTATTGTAATAATATAAAAATATTTATGGCATTAGTTATAATTTCTGAAATAGTTAAAATGTAATATATTTATAGGGTGAATTATTTACTCGCAATATCCTGAACAATAGTAGATTATGCACTCAAAAAACAAAAACAACAACCTATGAAAATATTATTAATTGACGATGAAGATGTCATGCTGGATTTATTAAATGGTGCATTGACCCAATTTGGGCATGATGTCCAAACAGCATGTAATGGTAAAGAGGCATTGGATCTATTTTTGAAATCACCCAATGATATTAATTTGATATTAACAGATATTAAAATGCCAGTAATGGATGGCACAGAACTCACTGACAAGATTAGGGAAAAGGGTTATAAAACTCCGGTAATTTTGATGACCGGACATTATAGTCAGGTTGACAATGAAGAAAAATATTTGGGCATTTTACACAAACCATTTGGTATTGATAAGATAAGAAAGTTAGTTGATCAAGTTGATTGCCCTGACAAATAATACAATCGGTTGATTTATTAAATATAATAATTTAGTCTTCATATCTTAAAGCCTAATTTAGTTTTATCGTAAAATTTTCGTATTATGAAATATCTATTCATAGTTTTTCTCATGTATGCTTTTAGTATGACACTTTATAGTGAGCAGCTAAAAATTGTTTACCATGTCAATGAAAAGGAAAAAATGCCGATGTTAATTTCTAGCATTAAAGAAATTTTAAAAATTGATAATAATGCAGAAATAAAAGCTGTTATTCACGGATCGGCAATTTACAAATTATCCAAAAGAGATAAAAAAAGTGATCAAATAAAACAACTAATAAATAACGGAGTAGAGATTGGGCTTGTAGTGTAACAATGATGAAATATAAAATAAAACATCCAATGATCATTGATGAAGTTAAATTTTTAGATATAGGTGGAGTTAATTACATATTAAAATTACAGAATATCGGTTATAGTTATATAAAATTATAAATTTTGAAGTCGCAGTTAAAGTCGCATTTAAATATAATCTTTTCTAAATCTTATAACCCTAACGACTTCACGCTGAATCCGTTATGTCAATCATTGTGTTGCGGGGATTTTACCGTGACTTTCTCCGAAACCAAAATCAAATCACGGCTATGATGTAGCAGAAGGGACGATCGGTCATTCTTTGATTTATTTTTTATTTCGTAGTTACGTTAGTGTGTAAATGTTAATGTTTAACTATCAATCCGTTTTAGTTTTAATAATTTCGTGGTGCTTATGATAACACGATTAATTTTCACCGAGGAGCAATAACTTCAAAATAATAGTCTCACAAAAACACTGTAAGTGTTAACTATACCATACCAGCCCAATGCAAAGCGTTGGGAAATCTGACGAAAAATGACCCGTTGTCTGTAAGACAACTCTAAATTGATTCGTCTTTAATCATTTGCCAAAAACTCTATAATTAAAACTAATCATGGTTGTCCAAAGAAAACAGGAAAAATTTAACAATTTAATATTGAGAGTTTCCTCTATTCCTCAAGTTTCACGACATGCTTGTGAGGATTAACACTAGATCCATCAGCCATGATTAATTTAGAAAACGTAATTTTTGTTTGAGTAGGTTTGCTTTTGGTATCAACAACAACTGAATATTCACTTTCATTATCAATTTCTAAAGGTTGTTTTCTTTAATTCCTCCAATTACCTACTGTGCTTTTTGACCGACAACTTTGCCATCGTCATTGATTAAGAACACCCAAGCCCGTGCACTTTGAATGCCTTGACTGAATGTGTTTCGTCAAACCTGCTCATTCGCAGGTTCGAATCTAGGCAAAGTGGTATAATGAGTCGTTGAGGGTTTATTGATTCAGGGAAATTTAATAATGGTCGGGGAGACAGGATTCGAACCTGCGACTTCCTGCTCCCAAAGCAGGAGCTCTGACCAGGCTGAGCTACTCCCCGTAATTTACATCTATTTGCCTGATTTAAAAAAGTAGGTATGGAGAATTTCTTTCAAATTAGCAACTTTGATTTTTAAGGAATCGTTAAATAATTTTTTTAGGATTATTAATTGATATATTTTCACTCTTCTATATAACAGTTTCAAATTTGCATAATTTAGCTTTGCGAAAATTAATTTTAAAAAATGGATGACTTACAACAGCCTTCTTCAATTGATGAGTTTCGACCTGCCTTTGAAAATAATCAGGAAGAAGAATATGTTCCACCGAATGATAATAGAAAGCTGATAATTATACTTTCTATTTTGGCACTTATGGGAATTATTTTTGGAGGAACCGGGTTTTATTATGCTAAAAAAGCCAATGATGCTATTTATAATTTACAGATATCTATTGAACTTGAAAAAGATAGAGCTCTAAATGAGGTCAATACTTATGAGCAATTTGATAAAAGTATTCAGAGACTTAAAGCTGATAATGAACTTTTGAAAAAATCAGCTCTCAAAACTAGTACAAATAATAAGAAAATTTTAAACAAATTTGTCACCGTAGTAGAATCTAACCGAAAATTGATAAATATATTAGCTAATAATACTGGAATTTCGTTCAGCCATCATAACGGTGAAAAAAATAGTAAATCTAAAAAACCAAAAAAAACTAATTCTGATAAAAAAGATATTGTCACAGATAATCTAAAACCAAGGTTTGATTATCATATTATTCAATCTGGAGATACATTTAGTAAATTAGCTCAAAAGTATCAAAAGTCCACACAGGCATTCATGGAAGCTAATCCCGATATTGATCCTCAACGTTTACAAATTGGGCAAAAAATTAAAATTCCCAATTCCTGATTCATATAACTAATGTCGAATACACCTCATCACTGGGATATTATTGAGAGCAAATTACATGCAGATTGTCGTGTATTTAATATTGAGCAGCAAAACTGTAGACATCCTGCAAATAATAAGGAAGCCAATGTATTTGTTATCAATGCCAGTAATTGGGTTTTAACAATTCCAGTGACACCCGATAAAAAATTAGTATTGGTCAATCAGTTCCGATTTGGTTCTAAGACTTTATCATGGGAATTTCCCGGTGGTTGTATAGAAAAGGGTGAGGATCCAGTGGCAGGTGGAATTCGGGAGTTAAAAGAGGAAACCGGGTTTACCGGTGAGAATCCACAAGTAATTGGGCATTGCAGTCCAAATCCTGCTATTATGAATAACACTTCAAATATAGTTTTAGTTGAAAATGTGATGCAGACTTCCCCAGTAAATTGGGACGAAAATGAGGAGTTGGAAACTCGGATTGTCGAACCTGAACAAGTAATGAAGTGGATTGATGATAAATCAATTCATCATACCCTGTCCATTACTGCAATGATGTATTATCAGTTATATTTGGGTAATTTCTAATTACGAATTATGCTTTAAGAATTTTAAATTCGTAATTTTAATTAATTAATTTTAGATAATTCGTAATTAATAATTTGTAATTCGTAATTAAAAAACAATGGCAGGAGTAGGAAAACTTTTAAAAGAAACCCGTAAAATGCAAAAAAAAATGGAGGCTCTTCAGGAAGAGCTTACCAAAAAAGAAATTGAAATTTCCAGTGGCGGTGGTGCGGTGACTATAATTATCAATGGTCAACAAGAAATTAAATCTTTAAAGCTTGATCCTGAGTTTTTGAAAGAAGATGTGAGTTTTGTTGAAGAAACAATTCTGGGTGCAATTACTGAAGCCCACCAAAAGTCTAAAGAACTTAATGAAGCTGAGATGGAAAAAATAACCGGTGGTTTTAATTTACCCGGAATGATTTAATAATGACACCCTCATTTGAAAAGTTGCAAAATGAACTCAAGCAACTTCCAGGTCTTGGTCGGAGATCAGCTGAACGAATTGCCCTTGACCTTCTAGTAGTTAAGCCTGATCGTTTAGATAATTTAGTTAAAAGCCTACAGACTGCAGCTGAAAAAGTGAAGCAGTGTGAAATTTGTGGTAATTTAACTGAAGATGATAAGTGCAGTATTTGTAATGATGCAACACGCGATAAATTCACACTTTGTGTTGTTGAAGAGATTACTGATATGTTTGCCATTGATCGATCTGAAGTTTATAAAGGATTGTATCACATTCTTCACGGTAAACTTTCCCCCATTAATGGAGTAGGCCCGGATGCGCTTAATTTTAATTCTTTAAAGTCGAGGATTGTCTCTGAAGATATAAATGAAATTATTCTTTCTTTGTCTAACGATATAGAAGGAGAGGCGACATGTCATTTTATTCAGGAAAATATAATTGAAGATAAATCAATTAATGTTACTAGAATTGGTTTTGGTCTACCGAGTGGTGGAGACATTGTATATGCAGATGCTGTTACTTTAAGAAGTGCGCTCGAAAGTAGAAAAAGTTATAAATAGTACGCTCTAAATAATATTAAAAAAAATTCAAAAAACATGATCAAACGCTTATTTGATTTATTTGTCGCAATTACTTTGCTAATTATTCTTTTTCCTCTACTTATTGTAGTATCAATTTTAGTTCGAGTAAAATTGGGATCCCCAATTTTTTTCAGACAACAACGACCAGGACTTAACGGAAAATTATTTTCTGTAGTAAAGTATCGGACAATGACTGATGAAAAAGATTCAGATGGACAATTTTTAAGTGATGCGGTGCGTCTCACACCATTTGGCAAATTTCTCAGAAGTACATCAATAGACGAATTACCTGAACTGATAAATATTATTAAAGGTGAAATGAGTCTTGTTGGACCACGCCCACTTCTTAAGCAATATTTAGAGCGTTATTCAGATGAACAAAGACGACGTCTTGATGTGCGACCAGGTATTACTGGTTGGGCGCAAATTAACGGACGTAACACAATTAGCTGGGAAGAAAAGTTCAAACTCGATGTTTGGTACGTTGATAATCACAGCTTTTTACTCGATTTTAAAATTTTGCTTTTGACTGCCTGGAAAACCGTTAAGCGTGCTGATATCAACGCGCCGGGTGAAGCGACTATGTCTGAATTTATGGGTAGTAAAGAATAAACGTATCCATATTATAGTCTATAATTTTTAATCTTGTTTGATTTTCAGAAAACTCAGAATTAGTTGCCCCAAGGACTGTTAACTCTGCAACATCATTCAATGCACGACAAATTATTTTACATGGTCTAACAAATATTTTGTGGTCAGGTTATTGAGAGTATTGCAGTATTGTTTGTTGATAATGACAATGATGGAATTCTTGATTGGGTCAGGTACTGAATAACTTTACGCAGTAATATGAGCGTCATCAGCTTGAATATAGCAACCATCAATTAAGTTTTGATACATATGATTATAAATTGGCTTGAACCATTGTGAAACAATTTCTACTCAACGCGCTAACGTCTTTCGCGATAATTTTGCTCCTCTTAAATCTATGCTGTTTAACAATAAGGTTAGTGCCTCCGGCTCCAGTTGTAACTTGCCATTAATACATTTACTCCCTGCAGCCAACTGAATGTCCCTTTTTCCAATCGCTTCGCACACACCCATAGTCCGTTTCCGTCCCAGTATAATAATTTCAATCGATTGTTCTGTTTTCCCATGCACTAACTTTACCCCTTTTACCGCTTCTTGTCTAGATGGTCGATTTTGGGACGCTTACACTCAAGTAGATAAACTGCAAAAACAAGCATTCAAAATTTTAGAAATATAGTGGTTCTGGTAAAAATTCGTCAAATGTAGTCAGAGATGAGGTAATTTTTTTTAGTCGAAATGTAGACTAACAATGACTTATCTAATTATCTCCCCTAGCTTCAGACTAGCTTGTTTTAGCGACATGGCACTAGTCTGGCAACACCACGTCCTTGTCTATTAACGTTATCAAATCCTCACGTGTTAACGGATTCTTTACTTCACTTAGTCGAAGCGCTTGATTCCTCAACATTTTTTCAAATATATTTCTGGCAAACCGTCCGTTTCCAAAGGTACGGCCAGATACCTTGATCTCGGATTCAATATATTGTTTCAATTTTTCTTTTGCTTCTTCGGCTAATGCATAATCATTTGCCTGACACATGATTTCGAAAATTTTTAAAATATCTTCCGCAGAATAATTATCGAAATTTATAAAAGTATTAAAACGAGATTTAAGTCCTGGATTAGATTCAATAAAAGTTTTCATCTCTACCGAATACCCGGCAACGATAACCGCCAAACGGTCTCGATAATCTTCCATACGCTTAACAAGTGTGTCGATTGCTTCACTGCCAAAATCGTTTTGTGATGATTTCGCAAGGCTATACGCTTCATCGATAAAAAGCACTCCATCCAATGCCTTGTTTACGATCTCAGAAGTCTTTGCTTCGGTATGACCGATGTATTGTCCTACTAATCCGCTACGATCGGTTTCCACCAAATGTCCTTTTTTCAAAAAACCAAGAGCCTTATAAATCCTGGCCACCAGCCTTGCCACAGTTGTTTTACCTGTTCCTGGATTTCCCGTGAAAATTATATGAAGCGAAAGAAATGCATAAGAGAGTTTCATCGTTTCGCGCTGCTTTTGAATTTCAAGAAAACTTATCAATTTGCGAATTTCTTCTTTTACTTCATCCAATCCAATTAGTTGATTCAGCTCCTGCATACAGGTTTCCAAATCCACTTTCTCATCCAACACATTTATCGTATCATCATTAATTGAAGTACCTTTGTTTTCATTGATTAACTGTTTTTCAACAGGCTCCTTAAATGAATCAATCGAAGTGCCTAACTGCTGGTGCAGTTTCTCTAATACTTGACTATTTCCTTTAAATAAATAGCTGCGCAAATTTCCCAGCAATATTCGTTCGTCAGTATTTGTAACGCCATTACTGTAAATCACAGCACAGGCAAGTTTGTAAACGATTTCGGCTAAAGTGATATGCTGATTAGCGACACGCAGATTTTCTAACTGATATGATGGCTGCTTCTCAATTTTACTTTTTAGCAAGGATTGATATAGGTTCGACCAATGCATTTTTCTGGCAACTTCTCGCAAGAATCGTTGCTCGCTGAAGTTGACATCTCCATCAATCATCGAGGCTAGAAAAACAATGAGGCGAATTTCATAATCAATTTCAAACTCACTGGCGAAACTCTTACCTAGAATCTCAGATTTAATCGATTTTATGTTTTCCAAACATATATCAACCAGTTTCTCTAACTCAATTGTCCCGCTCATTTAATTATTATACGTTGTAGGTAAATCTACCAAAAGCTTACTTTTCAATCTCATCGGGCAACCCACGATTCAACGCTTTAATCTGTGAACTTCCTGCTTTTAAATCTTTTGTTAAAATATTGGCAACGAGATCCGGGATTTCGAAATTACCGCAGGTAAAAACATCCAAAGCAGCGTATCGATGTTGCGGCCAGGTATGCACCGTAATATGACTCTCAGCAATAACTACCACACCGCTCACTCCATGAGGATTAAAGTGGTGGAACACGGAATCGACAACAGTCGCTCCGGCTTTCAGAGCAGCTGCGACTATCATTGATTCCAGCTTCTTTGGTTGATTTAAAATCTGTTCATCGCATTCATACAATTCAATGAGCAAATGCCGGCCTAAAATTGTTTTCGGTAATTGGGCTGTCTCGATTGCGGAATCCAATTTCATTTTTTTCGGAAAGAAATCAAAGCCACTTCACTTAATTCTGTGGCGCAGCTTTACTTCCTCCCTGCCCAAGCTTTGCCTTGAGTGCTGCAAGTTTGTTTTGAACGTCGATACTGGATTGGCCGGTACCTAACTCTCCAAATTCTTTCTCTAAACTATCGCCACCACCTTCAAAAGAATCTGCTAACTCTTTGGCAGCATCTGCCTCATAAGTTGAACGTTCTGTTTTTGCTTTAAGGCGTGCCATCAGATCATCTGCACTGTTGGACGATTTGGAAATGCGAGCCTTTGCTTCGTAAATACTTTTTTTGGCATCAGCAGCCTTACTCTGAGCAAGGATAAAATCTTTATTGCGAGTGTATTCAGCTAACTCATCATCCATCTTAAAGATGTCTTTTTTTAAATCCGCTACGGCTTCGTGTTGACTAGACCAGTTAGCTTCCAAACCGGCGGCTTTCTGTTCATGTTCTGTAGCACGCTCCAAAGCTTTGCCTGCCAAGTCTTCACGACCGGCCTTTAATGCTGCTTCTGCTTTTTGCTCCCAGCTAAATTTTTCCGACTTCTCTTTTTCGAGTAACGCTTTTGTTTTGCGCTCGGTAGCAATACAAGCTTGTATCGATTTTTTTGCTTCGCGAATTTGTTCGGCTTTATCACGAATCGCTTGATCGAGCATCAATTCGGGTTTCTCAAAACTCTCAACTGCTTTGTTTACTGAGGCCTGACCTATTTTAAAAATTCTTGAAAATATACTCATAGTTTAATTCTCCTTTTTTTATTTATTGTTTACTTCTGCGACATGGCCTCTGATAACACCTCACTGACTTTATCAACTGCCAGTTCCATTGCATCAAAAACTGCTAATAATTCCTGGTCGTTAAGATCTCCGCACTCACGACTCTCAACCAGAACCAAACGCGGGTCATCCGGATTTACATTGTTTATACCGAGACTAACCGGAACAATTTCCGTGTTCAAGTCCAGCAATTTAAAGTAAAGTGCTTCGCTTCCTATTTCATTAATATTTCCCAAATCGAGTTCAAAAAATAAATTTTTGCTATCAGCACGGATAAATATTGGTATTTCACCGTCTCTTGTAACTCGATACAATCCTTCTTCAAGAGTTTCTACCTCGAACCCATTGAGACCTAGAAATTGAACGAAGTCTTCGTTTTTTCGTATTTGAATAATTATGTCACTCATGATCTTTTATTTTAAGCGGTTTTTTTGTTAATAATCTCTTCTTCTATTTTTTCAAAATCGGTAATGCTTTCAGCCAACATTATTAGTCGATCATTCTCAGAAATCACCAACGTTTTTGGAGGATTGAGAATGTATTGACCCTCGTGAATGATACCAATGACTTGTAAATTTATGGGATGATTCAATATCGCCACTTGAATGTCAAAAACTTTCGATCCTTTTAATCGAGTTTGTGAAATATAAAATTGGCTGCCAACCTTATTGCTGATTATTTGGCTAAAAATCTCCTGAATCCCCGGATAAAGAAATTCCTGAACCAATAGACAGTCAGAAACACCGTCAGAAGAGACGATGCCATCCGTGTCCGCCCGTTTCATCATTTTTTGATTTTGGTTACTGACAAGTTCGGCAACAACTTTTATCGATTTGCCAATTTCCTTTTCAATCATTTCAATTATCGCGCTGCAGGCAAATGTGACAGCGTCAGTTTCCGGATTCCCCGGTTCCCTGGATAGAACAAAAACACCTTCACATTCCGTGATGTTCGCTTTATTGAGAACCTCTTCCTTTATTGGGTTTCCGTAAACAAATTCCACTTTCAAATGGCGCAATACTTCAGGCAGTTCTTTCAGGTGGTCCGTTACCAATACAACAGGATTGTCAGTATAACTCCCACTTGATCGTAGCTCCTCCACCAAGTGAGTGATCTTTTCCTCAGAAGGATAGTTGCAAATAATAATATGTTTTTTCTTTCTAATATTCATTAAACCTTTTCTTTTTTTAGCGACACGTTCCATCATCACCTCGACCAGACTTCCCAATAAAAAACCGAGCAATCCAATACCAAATATAAAGGACGGATACGAAATAAAAAATCGTCCGACAAATGTCTGTGCATAATAATCGCCATAGCCGACGGTCGTCATTGTCACCATCGCCCACCAAATCGAATCGGTCCACGTTAGCCCTTCTTGAACGCCACGCTCTGCAAAATAAAATCCTGTGCCAAATAACAGATTCATAAAAACAGCCAGGAGTAAAATCCTCGCGATTCTCGCTTCCGTCAAAGCTGTACTCATTAACCATTTGTAGATTAGTTTGAAGAACATTTTGTGTAACTACCTACCTCATTGAGGTTATTATATTTCATCTCGATTTGTAATAATTCTTTTGGCCACAGATGAAACACAGATTTAACTATTACGGTAAGTAGACTTGTTCCCTAAACCTCTGTGTGTTGACGAGAAATCATGTCGCCGAAACGGAGGACTAGGGACAGTCCTCCCTCCCTTATTAATCTTAAAAATAAATCTGTGTTCAATCTGTGTTTCATCTGTGGCTTAATTTAATATTTGTGATTTAGAATTCTTAACTACATATTATAGGTAGATAGTTACCATTTTGTTTTTAAATCAATAACAATAACCAGAGAGGAGAAATATAAAAAGGATCCCGATAGGAATAATAATAATCTACCGGATAATGTTCGAACTCTACTTGCTCTACATATTGCTGAGGCGTTTTATCAGAATTGTCAGCATCATCGTTATCATAATGCTGAATCGTTTTGGTCAAATCAGCTTCACGCTGATGTAACTCAATAATCAATTCCGCTCCCTGAACAATAACGTCTTCGATTACTGACTCAGCAGAAGTCTCTTCATATCCCAACTGCTCCCACTGCAAGGCATTATTACAGATAGCTACAATATCATCCCAAACACTTCCGAGCAGCAAATCAAATTGCCAGCCAACAGCATTGCGCCCGAATCTCCCCTCGCTAATAAAACTCATAAAAACAATTTCCACAGGATCCATTTTTTTGTAGGAAGCCACCGCGACACGCAAATCTTCCCAACGTTCATCAGACAAATAATGTTTCCAGGCTGAAGCATCTTCGTAGTCAAAATAATCAGCAAAGGCAAACTCACCCGATGCCAAATCCACTGCACAATAAATATCAAAAATGTTAAGGTATTCACTGTAACGCTTCATGAAATTGCTTAGTACTTCACGACCTTTTTCAGTTGGAATATATTGGCATTCATCTTTTATTGTGACATATTCTTTTGACATCAGCCAAATGAGGATCGGTTCAAGATCGGCCTCTTCATCGCGCATCAATACATCAAATGCGATCGGTTTGTTGATCATATATTCGAGTAAATAAATACCCGCGTATTGCTTACGTTTTTCTTCGCTGACAGAATATCTTTGAGTCATTTTTGGATTACTTTTTTTTAAATCAAACTAGTCAGTATAAAAGCAAGGCCCAAAGCCGCGCTGCCTTCTATAATAGCCGCGCCCCAGTTGCGATCCTTACTGATCTCTTCATCGAGAAGCGAACCTGGCAAAATAATTTTATCAACCAGATAACGACAGGTTAACAATAAAAATGAACTGATAACAAACCAGACTGCTAAACCGAGCAATGAATCGGATTTCATCAGGTAGCCCGACAATATTAACCCTATCGCTGATAATGTCATACCAAACGAAACACCGGCGGCAACATTGTCTTGCTCAATCTCTTTGTGCAAATCATAACGACTGACCTTCTGATACAGAAACGCGAAAACTATGAATGCCAGTTGTCCAATAATAAAATAAACGATCGTGCTGACTAGCCCTATTAAGAAAGAATTTTCTTCTCCGGTTAAAGCTGCTCTAACCATCAATGCCGATCCGATAAATGCACCACACTGAACCGCTCCTGTTCCGATATTCTTATCTTCAATAATCTCTTTAACATTAGAGAATTGATATAGTAGGAGCTTGTCATTGATCACCCTGGCAGCTTGCAGTAATAAAATTCCAATAAAACTCCAGAGCGCTGTCTCCCAGAGATCAAGCAGCAAATCTTTGGTGGGAGAATCCGTAGGCTCAGCAACCGAATTTGAACTTAACATACTCCATACGATAATGCCGAGTCCAAGAATATAACCGCCAAAGGAAACAGCGACTGCTTTGTTATCTTTTTTAGTGAATTCTTCACTTAAATTGTAAGGCGTTGACCAATCATAAATTAATTTTCCAACATAAAAGATCAACACAGCCAGCAACAGATAAATTGCACCTTGTGGATTTAAAAGCTCAAAAGCTTCTTCAGTATTAAACCAAATTTTAAATTGTTCGTTCATAATTGTTTGAAATCAGAAATTATATTATTTCCCGGAAAATGATCTACCACTTCTTGAACTACTGCTGCTGCGAACACTGGGTCGAGACGGTCTCTTGCTACCAAAACCTCCTGACTTTATCTGTTTGGATGGATTTCTCGATTGAAAACTTTTTTGCGTGCTAGTTGGTTTTCGCAGTGGCGCTTTAATGCTTGATGCGGATTTTGTCGCATTTGGCGATTTGACAGAATTCTTGATCGAACTGTTATTCGTTTTGGAATAAGAGGTCGACTTGGTCATTGGCGCGACGTTCTGCCGGTACGATCGATGTGGCACAGGCCTATATGCAGAATAATATGAAGGATAATAACCATAGCGCCAAGGCGACGCATAATACCGATGTGAACTAAAGAGGTAAGACATTAATAAAAAATCAGTGACGCCAAAGGATGATCTGTGGTAATGATTTTGCCCGTACATTTGCTCATTTCCATGAATCTGCACATTCGCCTGATCACTGGTTTTCTCTATCTCAACAACAGCCACTTCCTGCTCTTCGCCGCTGGCGACCTCAACCGTCAATGAAAACCCGCGAATATTTTCCTCACCATATTCAGTGACTTTGATGTAATCAACTTTATCGTCCTCATTCAAATCGAGATTGTTCACGCCTCGACTCTTGTCATTGATCAAACGTTCCAAATGCTCGGCATCTTTAGCTTCTTTAACCAAGACGCCAACTGCCTGTAAGTCCAGATTGTCTGATGCCATTACTGTAGTTTCCTCTACATTAATATTGTAGTTATCCTTCTTATGACAGCTAGGAGCAAAATTGATCAAACCAATTAAAATCAAAAAGCCGATAAGGTATTTATAAAAATGATCACCCATATAATTGCATGCTTTTCAGATCAGCATTAATAGCAAGATAAAACCCTGCTAACCCTTGTGGCAGGATGCAAATAATAGTGTGGGATCAAATTTAGAATGGCAGGTCGCTTCGTCGATACCTGGTACTTTGCGTTCATTTCCTTTTCGAGATTATCTTTTTTTCTCTCGCCCGCTTCGCTCAAGACGCCAAGATCGCCAAGATTTTTTTTGTTTTTATTTTTTGTACCGAGGAATGAAATGACAACATCTTTCAATTTTATTTGAGCTTTGTAGTTTGTACCGAGACTGTAAGTCGACATCCTTCAATTTTTATTATCCTGTCAGAAATTGCTTTTAAAATAAAAAACCCCGGTATTTGAATATCCGGGGTTTTAGATTTCTTAAAGATATTCTTTCGGCTATTTTTTCGATCGGGTTTTATTTCCCGAACGTTGGCGATAATAAGCCAATCCGAGTGCGCCAAGGCCGAGAGCAGCGGCGTAATCTGCGGGTTCGGGTACGGCACCAACGGTAATAGCTGTGCCCGGTGTATTATCAAAAAACCCAGACCCGAGAAACTTTAGCGTCTTTGATGATGCATTCCAGTCCACGAACATATACCCATACTCACCATCGCCGTTTTTAAAAGCAATAGCACCATTCGGTCGATCGATGATCCATGCCCGGACATTACCGAAAAGCCCACTTGTGATATCACCATAGCCGAAAAAAAAAGTTTCGTCGACTGTGGAGCCGGCCGCAAAGTATTGGAGTGAGTCATACCCAACGGTTCCATATTCAGTAGCCCAAGCATTACCGCCGAATTCGGTTGCTCTAACTGTCCCGACCCCTGCGGTGTTGCCGACGAAAGTGAAGGAATCGGCTGGAGAAGAGCTTTGCGATATATCAACTTGTACCGACAACCCGAGAGAGCCTGTACCCGCAGCGTTCAAAGTGGATCCTGATGTAAGAGTTCCAACGTCAAGCATTGTTATGGCAGCAGAACTTATCGCCGTTTGTCCCAACACCCCCGACAACACCGCCAGCCCCTGTGATTCCAGCGTATATTTCTGTAATCTGTTCATTATCGATTTCCGTTGATATGATACTTTGTTCAGTTTTTTTATTTGTACTTGCTTCATATTTATTCCTTACATTTTGATTGTGATTAAATGTCTTCTGACATTGTGCCAAAAGACGTGCCGTGAAAGAATTTTTGAGACGAAGTCTCTTTGGAGAGCGGTGATTTATCACCGCTTTCGATCGTAATCGATAAAATCATTTTTTGCTAATGACATTGAAAGTTTCCTGCATCGTTTTCCACAACGTCCTAAAGCGGCGCTGAAGCGCCGCACTCCAGAGAAGCTGCGCTTCAAAGATATACGAACAAGCCTTTTCGCAGATCCCTACTATCGTCATTAAGCTAAATCGTGTTGTCTGTTTGATTGATCGCTGTATGGTTGTTTTGGATGGCCCGGCTATTCCCTGCTCATTAAACTGATAACCCAATGTATCAATCCCTTGAGAGAGTTTGCCGATAAATGTTTTGCCGGGATGTTTTTCCAACTGCAACGCGGTCAACACCTCGTTTGCAATTCGGAATAAGGTAGGGATGCGTGTCCCTACGCATCCGTTTGTTGGACAAGAAAATGGCTTCGATGTTGAATTCGCGGACGGCTGGGGACAGCCGTCCCTACCTAAATTTAGCAACGCGTCCTTAATGCAATTCCAATCAAACAGATAGCTTGACAACAACAGATTGGCTGTGAGGAGAGTCGGCATTACACGTCCCGATTGCCCGATTGCCCGATTGCCAGATTGCCAGATTGCCAGATTGCCGGTAATCAGATTATGCTGAAGTCGAGAAATATCTGCTAATGTGGTCAGTGTAATCATACTTTAAAAATGAATATCAGAAATTGAAGTAAATTGTTTATTTATGTCAATGGATTATTTGACAGAATTTATAACTACACTTAATTCTTCGTGCCAGATTATTACAATTATTATTGTTGTATTTCTTTGCGTTCTTTGCGCCTTTGCGAGATTAATCTTTTCTCTCGTCCGCTCTGCTCAAGACGCCAAGATCGCCAAGATTTTTTTTGAGATTTGTATTTTGTAGCGAGATTGTAAGTCGACATCCTTCAATTTTTTATCCTGTCAAAAATTGCTTTCAAAACAAAAAACCCCGGTATTTGAATAACCGGGGTTTTAGATTTCTTAAAGCTATTCTTCCTCCTATTTTTTTGCTCTGGTTTTATTTCCCGGACGGCGGCGGTAGTAGGCCAATCCGAGGGCGCCGAGACCTAGAGCTGCGGCGTATTCGGACGGTTCCGGGACGGCAACAGCAGTTACAACTATCCCTGTAGAGGCTGTTGACTCAATACTCCCTCCCAAGATGGTCAAAGTTTTCGCGGATACATCCCAATCGACATTGAAGAAGCCAAATTGATTGTCGCCAGTTTTGAAGCCGATGGCGCCGTTACGATCGATAGTCCAGTCACCCAGGGCACCACCTGAGAGAGATCTATACACAAAGGCATAAGTGAGATCTGGACGCGTGTCCAATGAGCCATCAACCGTGCTACCGACAGAGTAGAAATGAGCCGATTGTAGGAACCCGGAAGCCGCGGAGAATATCTCTGAGCCCAGTGACAGTGAACTGAGGAAAAGTTGAGGGCCAAGAGTGGGAGAGCTGTAAGCAGTGAAGGCGATTACGTCGTCGATGTCGTTGATTGATGCGTCAAGGAGATAGCCAGCGGTATCGCCCGCAGTGCCTCCCCCCACGGCGACAAAAGTCTCACCGACATTCGGTCCGTCCAAATTAAGATTTATGACACCCGCCGAGCATATCGCCGTTTGGCTCAAGACCCATGACAACACTGCCAGACTTTGTGATCCCAGCGCATATTTCTGCAATCTGTTCATTATCGGTTTCCGTTGATTTGATACATTGTTCAGTTTTATTTTCATAATTATAATTATATTTATTTTTTTATTTAAAAGTTTTCTGACGTTGTGCCAAAAGACGTTTCTAGTAATTTCATAGTTGGGATGCGTTTAGAGAATTTTTGATTTAAGATTTAATTCAGATATGTGATTAGGTGTTTAATTCTACAATCTGTTAATGCTGTCAGTGTATGCATGTTCAAACATAGATTATCAAGCAAGGGGGTATATCTTTATATTAGTCAAGGGATTATTTAATATAAATTCTGAACTAATAACATGGCAAGTATTATAGCTCATCCAGTTCAATTTTCACTCCGCCAGGATTTAAGATAATACTCAAATGCATTTGGGTTATCTAAAGTTGTGATATCGTTGTTTTCAGAGAAAAGTTGATCTTTGCCAAATGCCAAAGAAGCACGAATCAATTCAGGAGTTATATATTGTGCGCTAACAGATAACGATTCGATTTCATTTAGTTTCTTCTTCAATTTATCAGCAGAATAAAGTGATTGATGCCCACCGAGTATCCAGCCCCATTCGCCAAATGAAGGCACATTGTCATGGAATGGTACAACAGAAAAACCAGCCTGCTCCCATGTCCTCATAATACAGAGAAATGCTTCTCGTGCGTGTATGGGCGAAGTCGATTGCTGCACAAATATTCCATCCCTGGCTAACTTCTGGCCAACGTGGGTATAAAATCTTTTTGAATACAACTTGGCTAACTCCAAAGTCGATGGGTCTGGAAAATCCAGTATAATTACATCAAAACGCCCTGCTGCCTGCTCGACAAATTGTGCTGCATCCAGGTTCAAAATAGAAACTTCAGCTACAGTTCCGACTTCGTGTCGCATCGGTTGTTTATAATTTTTTACTCGAATTACTTCCTTACCCTTTTCTACAATTGCCCGGTTTTTCAAAACCTTTGTTTTGGCATGGGACAAACTCCCTTCATTTAACGTTACAAACAATGGGTTCTTCGCGGCTAGATCTGTCATCTCCGGATCCAAATCCACCAACACAACTTCCTGCACATCGGCGTATTTCAACACTTCTCGCAAAGCCAAACCATCCCCTCCTCCTAAAATCAAAATACGTTCCCGGCGTGGAGCCACAATCATTGCCGGGTGAACCAAATTTTCGTGATAAATAAATTCGTCGGCACTGTTAAACTGCAGACGGCCATTGATATAACAAGCGACTTCACCCTGAGCATTTTTGGTAACTACAATGTGCTGATACTGTGAAGTTGCCTTAAAGACTATGCGGTCACGATATAGATTTTGCTCCGCGTAGCTGGCCCACTTACTGCCTTGTGTAAAAGCAAAGACAAGCCCAACCAACAGACAGATAATACATATGCCTATTTCTTTGCTATAACGAACCAGTTTCCAGAAATAGGCTAGCGTTATACCAGCAGTTGTTAGATTAATAATTCCTAACAATATGGCAGACTCGACCAAAGTAAAATAACGAGACAGGACAAATATCCAAAAAAACGCACCGGCTAGTGAACCGATATAATCCATCTTCAGAATCTTAGCCAGATTCACTTTTAAATCTTTTGCGTAGGCTTGGTTGATGCGCGTTATGAGTGGAATTTCAAAACCAATTAACAGCCCAATACTGCATATAAAAAAATACTGAACAAATACGTAATACATATTAAACTGGCTGTAAGCATTCAATAAAGCAATCGGCCCAAGCCCACCTAATATTCCCAGAATAATTTCAGAGACCAACAGCTTATCGAGCAAATGTTTGTCCTTCAGGTATTTTTGTAAATCGGCACCAATCCCCATAAAGAACAACATAACGCCGATGATAATAGCCCATTGACGAACAGAATTTCCCAATAAATCAGAAGCAATTCGACTAAAGGTATACTCATACGCCAAACCACAGCCACCCATGATGAACATGGTTAGTCCAAGTACATAACTCTCTGACAAACGAAATCTATGGTAATTGTTTAACACAAAAATACTTCCTGCCTATAATAACTTTTTTGATCTTTTGCAAAATTACACTTTGCCTTAAATTGGAAATTACAAACAAAGATTCAATTATCTTTAGACAACAACTTAATTACAACACAATACAATTCGGGTGCAAATAACAGTGCGGGTCAGCCAAAAAAAGTTGAGAAAAAGCTGTAATTTTGAAACTGCTTCTCAATAAATGCAGGCATAAAAAAAATAACCCTGAATGAAAAAAAATATTAATTGAAAAACTGCGTAAGCAACCGCAGTTACTTGAGCGATTCGAAGCGATAATGGAACTGTCCAGTGAGTACACTGATCAGAGTATTACAACAGCTGATCAGGTTGAGGTATTATTAATTGAGGAGGTCAGAAAGTCTGATAATCAGACCCTGTGTTGTTGGAGAGAAAATACTGAGGAAAAAATAGCTCAAAAAACAAAGCTGGAATACCCGGAAGTAAAACATCGGGAAAAAAAACTGAAGTGGTGGACAACTTTTGTAGAAGTCTTAGTGATGGGTCGTATTTGGCGAAGTGATACAAAAAGTTATCTACGCGTATTAAGCGAAAGTATCTGAATCCGAACACGAGGTTGTTCAATAGAACTGCTGGCTGACTAATTTCAATTGTATGCAGAACGCATATGTAAGCGAATTTTCAATAATCTATTCTACTTGGAAGGATTCGGTAATTTTAATATTTATAGTTTGCTAGTTTAGCATGTTGTTAGTCTGTCTAAACTGAAATCGTTGACGGTATAGCGGTGTTGTTTTTATGGAAATTGTGTTCTACAATTTGCTAGTATGCAACCTAATGGTGAGGTGAAATCAAAACCTAATCACTTATTGGTATTGCTGGATTGAAACGATTGTATCTCTTATTTACTGATTTGTATTTTAGAAGTAATCTGTTGCTCTATGCTTTTTAATTTTGTTCCTTGCACTACAAATGCTATTGTATTAATTGAAGATTAGGGTTTTTTGTAAGTTATAAAATACTTCAAAAATTAAGTTATGATAAAATTAGGACCAATATTAAGTTTTCGTGGATGTGCTGATAACCAATGGAATATTAGTATTTTAATTGTATCAGATGAAAATAATTCCATCTCATGGAATATTAAAGGGAATAATAACATTTCTCATGTAGATCCAAAGATTTTAGATTCAGCAAATAACTTCCAATTTTTAAGATACGATATTTCTGTATCTCAGTCCAATGAAGAACAATATGTTGAGTATCGATTTGATGAAATAGCTGCCAGATTTGTTGTACCTCCGGTTGGCAATAACCCTAATTTGTTTTACTGCTCCTGTAATGGGTTTTCATCGAGTAAATTGGTTAAGTCATTTAGAGGTGACAAAGACAGACTGTGGAAAATTGCCAGTGAAAAACATCAAAGCAACCCTTATCATATTTTATTGATGGGGGGAGATCAAATTTATGCAGATGAAATTTGGGAACTCAATTCACCATTAAAAAAATGGCACGAGCTTTCTTATCGTAGGGCAAATAAAAGATCTTTTAACAATCGAATGCAGCAATTTACAGATAAGTTTTATTTTGATCTCTATTGCAGTCGTTGGAACTATAAGTATGTAAAGCGAATGCTGGCTTCTGTTCCTACAGTTATGATGTGGGATGATCATGATATATTTGACGGTTGGGGTTCATATCCTGAAGAGCGTCAAAATTGTGATGTTTTTCAAGGGATATTTCAAATTGCAAAAAAATATTTCAGGTTGTTTCAGCAGCAAATTGCAAAAGATGAAAAACATCCCAGTAACCTTCACAGCAATAACTTTAGTTTGGGTTTTGAAGTTGGTACTACGAAAATATTGACTTTGGATATGCGGTCAGAACGCACCCTTTCTCAAATTATGACTCAAGAACATTGGAATAGAATTTTTGATTGGACAGAATCAATAGGTGTTGAGAAAAAAAATAATCACCTATTTGTAATGTCTAGTATACCGATTGTTTATCCAAATTTTAATAAAATAGAACGATTACTTGGTTGGATTCCGGGACAACAATCAATTGAAGACGATATTCACGATCATTGGAGTAGTCGATTACATTTAAATGAGCGACATCGAATCATTCATCGATTATTTAACTTCTCACAAGAAAAGAACATTAGAGTAACACTTCTATCTGGAGATGTTCATGTAGGTGCGGTAGGAATAATTAAATCTGACAGAGGTAAGCTTGATAATTCTTCGGTAATCAACCAATTAACATCATCAGGAATTATTCACCCCGCACCGCCAAAACTGCTTCTATTTGCTTTGGAAAAATTGCTCGATAAAGAAGAAGAGGATAGGGGTATCACTAGTGAAATGCTCTATTTTCCGGGAACAAGACGGCGGTATATTGGAAAACGCAATTGGCTCAGCATTGAACCTGATACTGATTCTGGAAAAAATCGTTATTGGGCTAACTGGATTGTTGAAGGAGAAGAAGATGAACCGTATACAAAAGTTATACATCCTATTGCATAATAAAAATGCCTACAAGAAAGCGTAGAAGACCCTACAATAAACTTGCTGATTTTAAAAAATCTTTAAAAGAAAATCCTGATTATCCAGTGATATTGTCTGAAGGTGATTCCTGGTTTGCTTTACCAACAAGAATGAATGTTATTGATCACTTATGTCGAATTGGGAAGTATAATTTATTTAGGATCGAGCATAGTGGTGATGAAATATTATCAATTTTATCTGGAAAGCAAAAAAGAACACTCCGTAAGATTCTGAAGGAGTTTAATTTTGATTTTATTTTATTTAGCGGTGGTGGAAATGATATAGTTGGTGAAGAATTTGCATCCTTATTAAAAAAAATATATCCGGGAGATCCGTGGCAAAAAGCACTTAACAAGAGCAGGTTCAAGCGAAGATTAGCGCAAATTAAATTGGCCTACCAAGATCTCATTGATATGCGAAATGACATTGTTCCTCATGCTAAAATTATTACGCACGCCTATGATTATCCTATTCCGAGTAATAAAGGAATTCGAATTTTAGGGAAAAATATTTTTGGACCCTGGATGAAGCCATATATGAAGAAAGCGGGAATTGTTAATCAAGCTGATCAAAATGCATTGGCTAAAGAATTAATCGATCAATTTCATAAAACTATAAATAGTTTGGAACAGCATAATAAAAATTTTATAGTTTTAGATACACTAGGCACACTATTAAATAATGAGTGGGGTGATGAGATTCATCCAACCCGTCCAGGCTTTATTAAAATTGCCAGAATGTTTAAAGAAGAAATTGGAAAAACATAATTTTATTATATGGTATAATGAAATTCCCTTAGTTTTTTTCGCATGTAATTAGAATAAACATTCAATGGATCTTATTAAAAAAATCTACCGTTATTTGATAGGGGATTCACGCCTAAATCCAGTTGAACAAAGACTTCTCAATGCGATTACTTTACTAAATGGAATCTCTAGTTTAGGTGGGACATTTTCTCCAGCAAATCATGAACAGCCAGTTTTAATGATTATACACCTGGCTTCTGCGACTGGGTTTTTCTCGATATACTATTTATCAAGATTTAGGAAATTATATTCTTTGGCTTTCTGGCCAACGGTCTTGTTAATGGTAATGTTTCTCGGTATCAATTTTATTTTTAATGCCGGGATTAATGGAGGTGCTCATTATTATCTATTAGCGGCATTCGTCATTGCAGTTATTTTAGCCAAAAGTAAGTTCCGTATCTGGTCAACTTTTGTATTATTTTTAGCGGTTACACTTTTTCTAATCGTTTTTGAAATGAGAAACCCAGATTTAATAATTCCGCATATGAACATGACTGATCGTTATGAAGATGTGATGTCAAATTTCCTGTTTGTGCAAATTTTGATCGGTGTAATAATTTTAATCTTAATGCGTAATCTTAACATTGAAAGAGATAAGTCAGAGCAACTACTGCAATTAGAAACCTGCTTCTATCAGTTCGATGAAATTATAACACAGCATAATTTAGAGAAAATTAAAACTATCGGTGATTCATATATGGCTGCTGGTGGACTGCCAAATTATAGCTCTACCCATGCAGTCGATATGGTGCTTGCGGCTTTGGAGATGCAATCAATCTCACAGGGTCATCAGAAGATTAATTCAGACAGCGATGATCTAATTTGGCGTCATCGTATAGGTTATTCATACAGGGCCGCTTTTTGCGGGTGTTATCGAGGTAAGTAAATTTGCCCTATGATGTATGGGGCGATACAGTAAATCTAGCAGCTCGACATGAATCGAGTGGGGTGGCTAATAGAGTCAATATATCAAAAGATACATATGAATTAGTTAAAGAGTTTTTCAGCCGTACAAGTAGAGGGCAAATAAGCATAAAAAAATAAGGGAGATGTTGAAATGTTTTTAGTTGATTCTATTAATCCGGAATTATCATTGGGACAAAATTGTATTGTACCAAATGAAAAGTTTTGGGAGAAATATAAAAAATTATATGCTCTATCTGATTAAGCTTTTTTATCAGCATCATCAATTAATACGTCGGGAATAACTTTGATAATCGCATCAACAAGATCCTGTCTTCTAATTGGTTTAGAAATATAGTGATTCATTCCCGCAGCCAGGCATTTTTCATGATCACCATCGAGTGCGTTAGCCGTAATTGCAATAATCGGAGTGAATTGTTTAGACATTAATTCCATCTCTCTAATTTTTTTAGTAGCGACAAGACCATCCATTTTTGGCATTTGAATATCCATTAGTACTAGATCATATTTATTTCCATGATATAATTTTATAGCTTCGACTCCATCACTAGCAGTTGTGACTTCATGTCCCCAATTGATTAGATGTGCTGTGGCGATTCTCTGATTTACCATATTATCTTCTGCCAGTAGAATATTGAGCTTTTTATGCTTCGGTTCTTTATCAGTGTTACTAATTATTTTAAAAACAGTACCTTTATTCTTATTAGATTTAGTTTTACCCAATACATTTAGAATGTTATTTAGTAATGTTGATTGTTTTATTGGTTTAGAGAGTTGTGCGTTAATGTTCAATGTATCACAAACTTCGTTCATATCTTCAGTTACAGATGAAGTCAGCATAATGATTTTTAAATTTCCAAGAGAATCAATTTTCCTGATTTTATTAATTAATTGAATACCATCTTCGTTTGGCATATTTAAATCAGAAATTAATAATGAATATGGGATATTATTATTTATTGCATTAATTAATTCTTCTTTTGCTTCTTTGGCGTTACTAAAAACAGTCAATTCCATATCCCAATGTAAAATAATCTCCTGAAGTATTTTTCTGTTAGTAGCATTATCATCAACAACCATTACTTTAATATCTCTTAGAGTATTGATAGTAAAATTTGGTTTACCGGCAGTTTTAATTTGATAATTTAGAGAAAAGTGAAAATTACTACCCATACCAAAATCACTATCAATTTTAAGATCACCACCCATAAGGTTGATCAATTTTGAGGTTATCGCGAGTCCAAGACCGGTGCCGCCAAATTTTCGAGTTGTTGATGAATCAGCTTGTTCAAAAGCATTAAAAATTTTTGATTGTTGGTCTGTTGATAAACCAATTCCAGTATCTTTGACCATAAAGCAAAGTTCAATAGAATCTTCTGTTATTTTGTCAGCATGAACGTGCAGCATCACTTCACCATACTCCGTAAATTTGATAGCATTGCCGACTAAGTTTACAATAACTTGATTGAGTCTGTGAGGATCACCAAATAGTAGTTGAGGGACTTTTGAAGAAACGTAAAGCCCGAGCTCTAAATTTTTCTTATGTGCCATCTCAGCAAATGTAGTTAGTGTATCGCCGAGTGATTCACGCACATCAAAATTTATATTTTCCAATCGAATTTTCCCCGATTCAATTTTTGAATAATCGAGGATACTGTTTAATAGATAAAATAATAAATCAGCTGAAGTTTTTATAGTAGTGAGAAATTCTCTTTGTTTAGTGTCTAAATTTGTTTCTAACGCTAGTTCACACATACCAATTATACCATTGAGTGGAGTTCTGATTTCATGACTCATGACAGCGAGAAATTCACTTTTCGCTTTTACACCATCTTCAGCTTTTTCTTTAGCAATAGTTAATTCTTCTTGGTAGTCTAATAGTTCTTTTTCCTGTGCATCACGTTTATCTCTAGACTCTTTAAGACGATTTGCCATTGTATTAAAGCTATTTGCCAGGTCACCAAATTCGTCATTTCTTTTTAAATTTATATTATAATCATAATTGCCTTCACCTAGTTTCTTATTTGCATTAACTAATAAATTTATTGGTTCAACCAATGTTTTAGAAAATAGAAGTGCCAATATACTTGAAAAAAGTACGGTAAAAACAGTTACAAAAATTATATTATACTGTTTAGCGCGAATATGATTATAGAAAAAATTGATATTTCGATCAGCCTGAAGAATCCCCACAACATCTTTTTCACTATTAAATATCGGTGCACACGCGGATATCCAAAGGCCTTCCGAATCTTTATAAATACCTGAAGAAGTTGCGGTGCCTTGTAATGCATTAATTTGAAATGATTGAGTTTCATATCGATTGCCTATAAAGAATTCTCCTGTATTATCCGGGTCAGACATTACAACAAATTCCAACTCATTTCTGCTGTCTATGCCAACAACTGGTCTTAGTGTATAGATTGGACTGCCCTTACCAATTAGTTTATTTTGTCTTTTTATGGTTTTAAGCTGTGATTGAATAAACTCAAATTCTTCCAGGTTGGGTATATTTCTATTTTCATCCAAATAAATTATCTGATGTAAATCACCGTTTATAAATGGTGCCGAAGATTTTACAATTGCCAGTAATTCTTTGCGCAGTGAATTTTCTAAATCTTCTTTAGTCTGTTTGTAGATAATGAAAGAGCATAATCCTACTGAAATACTAACAAGTAGAATTGAGTATAATGTGAGTCTGAGGTTGAATCTAAATCGAATCATTTTAGAAATTCAAAATTTAGAAGACATTGCTGAAGGAAAAGCTAAAGATCGTTTTTTGCCCGGTGTTTTCTCCATCAAGAGTTCTCGCTACTAAAAATGAGATAATTTTATTTTTAGAAAATATGTAACTTAAACTCGCTTCTGCATTATGTGAGATTTCATTTAATTCTGGAAATCTGGATGGATTAAATAAGGGGTCGTCAATTGATATTCCTGAGGAAGCTTTGTTGAAACTATAGACAAGATTGACTGATAATTTATCAATAATATTTTGATATAATCCAGCTGATATTGAAATTTGGTTCGGTACTTTATGATTGAATATCTTATAATTAATTGAACTGAATAAGCCAAAATTTTCAGTTAGACTTTTCCCTATTAAAATTGAATTGTTTATGCCTGAAGCACCATCGCCGATAGCGGATACAACACCAACATCGTAAGTGCCTTCAATTATTATAGCTGAGCGAAATGTTAGAGTCGGCAAAAATTTATTTCTTTGGGTGAATTCATTAAGAAGTAACCATTTAAGTCCAACATGAGTATCAATTAGGCCATCAGAACCTGTGCCGTTTGCATCAGATTTAGCATAACCGAGCCGTAAATCTAATGAAAATTCCGGAGTGAATGCGTAGTCTAAATCTAATGAAACTGTTTCCTGTTCAATCCGGTTTGCCAAAGTAGCTTTTTTATTACCTCTCCAAAAGTTACTAAACGATTCAAACGTATAACTCACTGTAGTGTTAAATTCATTTGGAGTCGATATCCAGGGTGAGTGAGCATAAATTAAATTACCAGAAGTTAATGCTAATAATGAAATAAGTAGATTAAATGAGTTATGAAAATTATTTATATTTTTTTGCAGTCGCATATCATCTAGCTTTATTTGTGTCTAAAGAAATGTGAAATCTTATCTTCAAATAATAAATTAGTGCTTCCATTTCTTTGAAATTAATTTTACCGGCTAACGCAGGAAGTTTTGTTTTTATTTTAGCTCTTTTAGGTAATTTACTTTGAAGTTTTAGCAGATCTATATTTTGGGTTTTTTTTAAAGTTGGATAGTCTCCCAATGAAACTTTGCCGACAAAAACCTGCTTCCCTAATTGATATTTATCTATTATTATACTGGTAGGCGGTCGGGTAAGTCTCGCAACATAACTTCCTGATGCGTTTACATTTATTGGATATAGGGAAATGAATATTAATATAAAATTATAGATTAATACTGGTTTGAAGTGGTTAGAGTTTAGCAGTGTGTAGCTCATCAAAGAAAATTATTATTAATAATATTATGCTTGTACTAGCAAGTTAAAATTTTTTCGATATCATTTTGAAATTTATACCAGCAGGTAGACATGTTCTTCTGTTAAGAACGTCGAAGTATATTTTCATCAATGAGTTAAAATTTAGCTGGACAACCCCCCCTAAACCCACCATGTTATGGTGGGATGAACTACAACAAAGACTTATCAAAAACATTATTGAAGCAACTCAAGGTGCGTCTAGTCCGGGCTGACGAAGAAAAGTGGTTTGACCAACAGCTTGATGAAAAGCATTATCTAGGCAGTTCTAAACGAATTGGACACACACTCAGACAAGTAGCCGAGATCAACGCAGAAGCGGTTGCATTACTGGAGTGGGGGCCATGTGCTTACCGACTCAAGGATAGAGATGAATATATTGGTTGGGATAACCATCGCCGAGCGGTGCGCCGTAATCTGATCATAAATAACAAACGTTTTTTGATACTGGGCGAACCGGGGCAAACAAACCTGGCAAGTAAGACGTTATCAGAAGCTTTAAAACAACTGCCCGAGCAGTGGAATCAACGACATGGATACCAACCGGTATTGGCGGAGACATTTACAGATATTGAGTCGTATGAAGGCACCTGTTACAAAGCGTCTAACTGGATTGAGGCAGGTATGAGCAAAGGAAACAGCCGACATCGACAAGATTATTACCAACCGAACCAACGGCCAAAGAAAATATGGTTATACCCATTACACAAGCAGGCAAAACAGGTATTGTGCAGCGCCCAATTGTCATCACCTCACAAAGAAGCAGAA
>JAJFLR010000004.1 GCA_021772565.1 Opitutales bacterium
ATGATATTTTATGTCGTATACTGTATGACTTCCCTTCCGATACTTCATTAACACAAAGTTTGAATTTTATAGTCACAAATTCAATGCTAAAGCTATCCTCCTAAAGGAGGAGGTTTTAGACCTGGCACATGGACAATAAAATTTCGAAATACAGTCTCTTAGCAGGATCAGTCAGCTTGGTGGGTGGATTAACCCAACATGTTGATGCTACAATAAGTCATACAGATATCAACATGGGGGTGGGTTACAACAGTCCATCTAACGGTTATATACATTTTGATTTCGATGGGGGCGCTTACAGTACAGCGTATAATACTAGCATGGATTTCGGAATCAGTGTTACAACTTTCGTGGGTTTTAGGGGTGATCAATTTACACGAAGCGGTTCTGCAGTCGATGTTTTAATTAGTGGTGAAACTGTTAATAGCGGTCTGAGTTTTGCTGTTTTCGAAAGCACTACAAGTACCGTCACCAGTTCCGGCAATGACTATATCGGTGTTTCGTTAAGCAGATCCGGAAATACTCATTATGGCTGGGCACGTATTTCAAAAAATGGCAATGTAATGACCCTTCACGAATTCGCTTGGAACCAAACAGCAGGTGAATCGATTAACGCCGGACAGACAGTAGTTCCCGAACCAGCAGAGTCTGTTTTAATGATGGCAGCTGGTGCTGCCGGACTAGCCGCTTTACGTAAAAGAAGACAGGATAAGAAGTCTGCATAATTTTTTCATATTTATAAAGTTAGAAGCCTCGAGAATTTTCTTGGGGCTTTTTTATGTGGATATTATTTCTGCCATGGATCCAACTTCGCTTTAAAGCTACGTCGAGACAAGTTAAACGCGGATCAGCCGTCGCTAAAGCTATGGCAAGACAGGTTGAACACGGATTTTTAATTTTAAAAAAGATCTAACTCCATTTTTTTTACCTCACACATCGATTCTGTGATGCAGAGAAAATTATTATAATTATTAAAAAACTTACGTGCATTTCGTAGTTAACAATAATTAAATTCATATATTAGATGAAAATTTAGAAATAAAATGAATAAAGAAAAAGACTCTAGAAAAGTTCTGCTAATCGGCATCGATGGTGCCGATTGGAATATTATACAGCCTTTGGTTGATAACGGTGAAATGCCGACCTTTAAAAAATTAATTGAAAGTGGCGTGCATGGAAATTTAACAACTGTGCAGCCTACCCTGTCGCCGATGCTTTGGAATACAATTGCCACTGGCAAACGGGCTTACAAACATGGCATACATGGTTTCACCGAAGTCGACCCGATTACCGAAGGAATTCGACCAGTCACCAGCACTTCACGTAAGTGCAAAGCAGTTTGGAATATTCTGCAGCAGCAGGAAAAAAAATGTCATTTGGTCAACTGGTTTGCCAGTCACCCGGCCGAGCCGCTCAATGGTGTCAGCATATCTGATCTTTTTACCGGTAATCCTCCATTTAAAGATGATGCAGAATGGACTGTGCCAAAAGGATCTGTTCACCCGGAAAATTTAGCTGAAACGTTAGCTGAGTTTAGAGTTTTTCCGAGTGAAATGGATGATTCAATCGTTGCACTATTTATAGAACGTTGGGAAGAATTGGAAAAATCGAGTGACAAACGTCTGTTTAATCTTATGATAGAACTATCGCGTGCCTTTTCTTTGCAAACTTTGATACTATGGATTTTAGAGAATAATGCATGGGATTTTGTTTCAGTCTATTTTCGCACTACAGATATACTGTGCCATCATTTTATGCCTTATGCCCCACCCCACATGAAAGATATTAGTGAAGAAGATTTTGATATCTTCAATGATGTGGTAAACAGCACCTACCGTTTGTTTGATTTATTACTGACACGTATTTTGCAAGTTGCCGGAGAGGATGCTACTATAATGATTGTTTCCGATCACGGATTTTTATCGGGAGATCTACGTCCACCATTTAATGCTAACCCATTTGCCGACCCGGAAGCTTCGCATCGACAGCAAGGAATCTTTTGCATAACTGGACCTGGAATAAAGAAAAATGAGGAAATTCACAGCGCGCGATTACCTGACATAACTCCTACTTTACTCACGCTATTCAATCAACCCGTCGGACAAGATATGGATGGTCGAGTATTGTTGGAAATATTTGAGGATACACCGGAGATTGAAACTATCCCATCCTGGGAGGATGTGGAAGGAGACGCAGGAATGCATACCGAAGATGTCCGAATGGATGCTGACGATGCAGAAGCGTTGGTTAAACAATTCGAAGCACTCGGTTACATTGAACCTGTTTCAGAAAATAAAGAAAAAGCCATAGCTTCAACTATACGTGGTAATAAATGGAATCTTGCCCGAGAGTGTATGGATGCCAATCAACTCGATCAGGCACTACCAATTTTAGAAGAGCTGCATGAAGATTATCCGGCAGTTAGAGGATTCACTTTTTACCTGGCCCAATGTTATCGCCGACTCGGCCTACCTCATGAAGCAGATGTGACAGCACAGGAAATTATTGACGTGATGAATGAAGGACCAGAGCTGCATTTTTTACGCGGTAACATAGCAATTGATAATGGAAAGTTTACTGAAGGGTTAGAGCATTTTAAAAAAGTAGAATCTGCTGATGACCGTTATCAAGGACTCCATCTAGCATTAGGTCGTACCTATTTGAAATTACATCATTTTGATAGTGCAGAAAAATCATTACAACGTGTTTTGGAAATTGATCCTGACTCGGCGTTTGCTTATCAAGGTTTAGCTTATTGCGAATTACGACGCCGCAGATATGATACGGCTTCAACAAATGCATTTAGAGCAATTGAGTTGCAACCGAATTTACCAAAAGCTCACTTTTATTTAGGTTTAGCTCTCGACCGTTTGTCTTATGATGAACTTGCACTACAGGCCTTTGAAACAGCATTGGTTTACGATACAGATTTTGCTGGTGCCCATCGAGCATTAGCGCGGCTCTATGGCCGCAAACCTGAATTCAAAGAAAAAGCTGATGAGCATCGACTATACCTGGAGCAGAGTAATCAACGTGCAAAAGAAAACAAGAATCGCTTAAAAGCATTACAAGAAGAAATTCGTCAACGGGCACAAGAACGTGCAAAAAAACTCTGGCAAGAAGCGTCGTTTGATTCTGAAGTTATTGAAGATACATCTGCTGATAATTCAGATGATAAAGAAACATTTGAAATTGATAAAGAAATACCGTTTGTTATTGTCTCAGGATTACCTAGATCCGGCACATCACTAATGATGCAAATCCTACAGGCTGCTGGACTTGAACTAATGACAGACAACAAACGTGAAGCTGATAAGAGTAATCCAGAAGGTTATTTTGAATGGGAGAAAATTAAAAAAATTAAAAATAATCCAAATATCATAGAAGAAGCATATGGAAATGCAACTAAAGTAGTATCAATTTTACTCGGCTCGCTTCCTAAACAGTATCATTACAAAATTTTATTTATGGATCGTCCAATTGAAGAAATTGCCGCATCACAGCAAAAAATGCTGGAAACAGATGGAAAACAAACACAGGTGAACAAATCGATGCAAATAAATTTAGCTAAACACAAGCAAGGAGTCATAGAATTAATGGATAATAATCCATCCATTGAATATGAAAAGATTCATTATGTTGACTTGATAAATAATCCGGATCCGATTGTGGATCGTGTAATTTCGTTTCTTGGATTGTCAGATAATTTGGATAGAGAAAAAATTAAGTCTGTTATTAAGCCGGAGCTTTATCGGCAAAGGAAGTATGTAGGCTAAATGTACTTCTACATAATTCAGACTCAGTATTTATAACCTTATTAATAAATAAGTTACTCATTTAAATTTCCTCTTATACCATTTACTATGTAAGCGTCCCAAAATCGACCACCTAGACAAGAAGCGGTAAAAGTGGCAAAGTTAGTGGATGGGAAATCAGAGAAATCAAAGATGTCATTACAATCATACCGCAAAACTGGAAGCCGATTGATAATAATTATTCGTCGGCCAAAATTGACTGCTAAACTTTTGACTGGCATCTGTTTTAAGATGCACACTTGTGTTTAAAAAATATCTACTTCAGATTGCAGATGGTTCATTCTGTGGCACCATAAAATCTTTCGTCTGGCAACTTCACCAAATTTTTATTTTTGTCAAGAAGGTCGGTTTTGAGACGCTTACAATGATTCAATAATTAATGAGTTTATTTTAATTAATAGAATTACTAAAATCATATGCATAATTTCGCTATAACCAGTATTTTAGCAATATTTGTTCCGGCCTTCCATCAATAAGGTTGCTCCGAATAAAACTTATCTTACTTATGAAGCCCTATCTATTTGTTAAAAAGCAACTTCCATTAACACAGACTTTTGCCTAATCTAAGGCTCAAGTTCCTTTTGTTTCAAATTTAATTTCGCAATGAGAGCTTCCAAGTCTTTTGTTCGCTTGAGAATTTTCATCATATTTTCCTCAATTTCAGCTTTTCCTTTATCTCTACCCAAGCTTAATTCAACATAACCACGAATCAAGAATACTTCTCCATTAAGGTCATGAATAATATCTTTTAAAGAATTAAATGGTGGCACTGTATTACTCATCAGGAAAACATCTTTCTATTATTATATTAAAATTATGACAGAATATTATTAATTTCTGGAAATCGGGTCAATCCAGACTTAAATAAATTATTTCTTTTCAATATTAAAAAATGCCATTATTCAAATCGCATTGATTGTTGGATTTATATTTGATACTTACCAATTTCACTAAACTCAAATAGCAGAAAATAAAAATGGGATTTCTAAATTTAAAAAATAAACAGATACTAATATTCGGGGTAGCAAATCGTAAAAGTGTAGCTTGGGCAATTGCCAAAACATTAGAAGAAGAAGGTGCAACTGTAATTTATAGTGTTCGATCCGATAACAGAAAAAAGAGTTTAGAAAAATTACTGCATGGGAAACCGGTGTTTGTTTGTGACGTGGAGGATTCTGAACAAATTAAAAATTTAGCAGCAGAACTCGGCAAACAATTTGGTAAAATCGATGGCATCGTCCACTCTATTGCTTTTGCTAATTATAGTGAGGGGATAAAACCGTTTCACGAAACCAACCGCAAAGATTATCTACAAGCGATAACTATATCTGCATATTCTTTAATTGAAATTGCACGCGAGTTTAAGCCACAGCTCTCCCAACACGCATCCGTAATTACCATTGGTATTTCTTCTTTAAATGTAACAGCAAAAAATTATGGCTATATGACACCGATAAAAGCAGCACTTGAAGCCAACGTCAGGTATTTAGCAAAGTCATTCAGTGAAGATACTGAAATTCGTTTTAACAGTGTAAACGCAGGCCCTTTAAAAACAAGTGCTTCAGCAGGAATTCCAGGATATCTGGAAAACTATTTATTTGCAGAAAAATTAACTTTTCGTAAACGTTGTGTCCTCACACAGGAAGTTGCAAATGTATCAATATTTCTACTAAGTGATCGTTCAAGCGGAGTAAATGGTCAAGGTATTGTCGTTAATGCAGGTATGGATTATAATTACTTTGACGAGGCAGTAGTAAAAAAGGCTACTAAACTTTAATGCTACTTCTCAAAATATTTTGCCATTGCAGTCAGTAACGCTATATAGATTGGATTACAAAATTCAGCTACCGATTCGTTATCAGCAGAATTGTAGACGGATTTCCATTCTACAAATGTAGAATTAGTCATAGTAATTTCTCTCAGTAAAACAGAGCCAATATAATCACTGACTAAATCTTTGGCAACCGGACCAGGTCCATCATCAATAGTATAGCTAAATGAATACTCATTTTCATCATATGATATTAAAGTCTCAGAAAAAGAATTATTTATTATTCTCTTGGCTCCTACTTCACACCCTGACTTATCACCGACTTTTTCAATACTTGTAACGACACCTTCAGCCCAATCCATATTATGAAAATCTTTGATACTATGCCAAACTTCATTAATCGGAGCTTTAATTACAATTGAATTATAGCAATGACTCATAATTTAAAATATTAGTTATTATATTATTATTACTCACAGAATATAATTTAAAATACGTTTTTTTTGGTTCTTCCAATCCATTTCTTAATTAATTCGTATTCAACGTCATTTATTTCAGCATAAGGGTGTGTAATTAAATAATTTGCTAAAGGCATTCCTTCATCTTCGATTTCTTCAAGAATTTCATCAAGTAACCGATGATCATTTTTCCATTTATTCCACTCAGAAAAATTTAGCTCTTCCCTACCCTCAATAACATCTTTTGAAATTCTCCAGGAAAAGGGTGCAATATAACTATACCAAGGCCATATAGTTTCATTAGAATGGCAGTCATAACAGCTCTTTTTCAATATTCTTTTTATACCCGGTGATCCGACAACATCAGAAATTACAGGAGGATTGTCACGAACAACCGGGACAAACTGAATACTTATAACCACAACAAGAATTAATGCTACAACTATTTTTAACTCTCTCATCAAAATTTTTATAAATGTGACGTTATCAATAAAAATTAATTTGATACTAATAAATACACTTAACAATCAATCAAAATGTGTAACTACGCAGCGTGTAGTGTAGATGAATTAGTATAGATTCGCTATTGACTGTTAGTGAAACGCCTATCGGTATCCCAATTTGACATCGTGATAAATTCGATGCCGATTCCGATAGCCGCACAATTGTATCGTTCTGATAGTGATAGGAATTAAATTTTTAGCTATGCTGACTAATTACAAAAATAGTTGTCTTTAAGGTAGGTAAACAAATGATAATTATTAATTTAACTTGAATTCATCAATTTGATATTTATATCATTACCAATATGACAAATCAAAGAAACGAATTACCCAATCCTAAAGTATACATTCCATTAGTCATCTTGGCGATTATAATTGGAATATTAATTATGGTAGGCAGCAGATTTTACATTGCAGTACCTCCTGGCCATGTGGCTGTAGCAGCTTTGTTTGGCGATGTCCAGAAAGTACATTATAAAGAAGGTCTGCATATCCCGGTAAATCCACTTTATAAATTCTATCTTTTTGACAGTCGTCAAAAGACTCATATGGAAACAACTCATGTTCCCACGCAAGATCAACTACAAACAAGAATTGATGTCAGTATACAATATCGGCTTATCGGCGAAATGGCGCCCAATATATTGAAAAATACCGGCGATGTTAAACAAACCATATCTGTTCACCTGGTTCCTAAAGTTAGATCACTATTGCGGGAACAAGGTAAAGCAATCAAAAGAGCTGAAGATTTCTTTTTAGAAAAAACCCAGGAAAATCTGCAAGTAGCTTTGGAATTCGGCTTAAGAGAGTACCTTCAACCTATGGGAATTGAAATACAGGCAGTTTTAATTCGGGATATCACACTCCCACCTTTTATCGTTAAAGCTATCGAAGCCAAGAAAGAAAGAGAGCAAGCTGTTGAAAGGCAAAAAGCTGAATTGGAAAGATTTAGTACAGAACAGCAACAAAAAGTTGCTACCGCCATGGCTAACAGGAAGGCAGCTGAACAACAAGCTGAAAAATTGAAAGTATTAGCTGATGCACAAGCCTATGAAATTATTAAGCTCAATGAAGCAATTTCCACGAACCCGGCATATCTTCAGCTACAGGCGTTAGAAACACTTAAAGCTATGTCAAATGATAAAGCTACTAAAATTTATTTTCTCGATGGTGACAGCCCAAATCCTTTACCCTTGATGCATATGGGTGATGTTTTGAAAGAAAAGTAGATTGTTGGCTGGTTTGTAATATACCCAAAATAAAAATATACTAATAGTAGTAGTGATACGGAACATTGATTATCAGTTAAGAATCTAATACCGAAATGAGTATACTATTCAGGTTTTTGCTGCTTTTAATTTTAATATACAATCCATTAAATCTTTTTTCAAAAACTGTTGAAGCTGAAAAATCCACTCCAAAAACCGTTATTAAAAGCGATAAGATGGAGTTGAAAAGTACTGATGAAAAAAACTATTTCTACTTCGATGACAACGTTCGAGTTATTGGCACAAACTTAATTGTCAATTGCGATCACCTTGAAGTTGTATCTGGCAGAAGTGAAGAATCAAAAGTTAAAATTGGTAAAATTGGCGCGGTCGATAAAATTGTTGCAACTGGCAAGGTACGAATTTTTCAGGCCGACAGACAAGCCCATGCCGGTCGGGCAGATTTATTACCCAAAGAAGGTAAAGTTATACTAACTGACTCGCCCAAAGTTATTGATAAAGGTACTGAAATTTCAGGATGGAAAATTACTCTTTATAAGGATCAGAGAAAAGCAGTCGTTGAAAAAAATCCCGACGCACCCAATACTGAAAGACCGACAATTATTCTAGATGCAATTCCTGATTTGGGATTTGATCCTGATAAAAAAGAAAAAGAGGAGTAATATAAAATTGTTTAATGAATTAATATGGCTCTGTAAAATCGCTTTTTAACTAACGCAGTGTCAATAGATGAGTCAATTTCAGTTCCAACACTGTCAAGTGCGTCAATATCCCCAGATAGATTCTGCCAGTCCCCTTTTGAAATATCGTCAATATATTGGATTCGATAACGCTTTCCTTTTACAGCATTCCAGTTAATTGTAATCCCCTCTCCAGAAGAAGTATTATCAATTATCGAAAGTACTGAACTAGAGTTTTTGGGATCAGTACCAGCGAGAAATTCTGCAACATCAATTGAACCATCATGATTATAATCAAGACTCCCATCTCTCCCTAAATTTCCAAAATTTAAATTCTCCCAATAGTCGGGTAAACTATCTTGATCGTTATCAACCAAATTTCCGGCAAACAACGAGAAACTTTGAATATCTATTCCAACATTTTCACCATATTTGTGCTCTAACTGGTCAGCCATATTCAATAAAACATTTAAATCAATCCAGGTTGAATTTGATTCGATGTTAGCATTGAGTCCCAATCTAACAGGACTTTTAAAATTACTCACTTCCCATTTCACACCATTTTCAACAGAAGAGAATGTTGATCGCTCAAATGCCATTAATGTTATGCCATTTATTTTTACACTCAAACTATCATACCATTCATCTCGTTCTAGTGCTGAATCCCAAGCAATGCTACCACCAATATTATCAAACCAAACAGGTAAATCTGCATAGATAGATGTGTTTTGTGCATTATGAGTATCGAGATATCTACGAACTTCACTAAACATAAATAAGAGTTTATTCAGATAATCTTTCTTTAGACTAGAATCACTGGTCTTCCAGCTGTCCAAACCTTGCGGCTCGACATCAAAATGTATGCCGACAAATTTTTCTTCTGATTCTGCTTGTGTGTTAAAATCAATAAATCGATCCTGTATTTTTTGAAACAATGACGAATGATTTTCAGTGAATATCCAATTATTGTCGGAGAGTAATAAGTAACTGTTTATATTATTTAACTGTAATTTTTTGTTCCAGTTTTTAATAATTGCAGGCTCACTTACAGGACGATTTTTATATGAACCATAAACATTTGAAATGCCAAATTGACGAAAAATAATAATAGTCTCATTTTCTCTTGTGTCATCACCGACAACTGACTCAGAACCATTTTGATTATTCACATCAGACCAGAACCATGTTCCTCGTTGAGCTGATATAGCATAAACAATAGAATGTAATAAAACAAACAGATTGAAAATTAGGCTTATGATCTTCATATTCATACTCGATAGCATAAAAATCTCAAAGAATATAGATAAATAAAAATTGAAAAGATTTAATTAATTGTATTGGATAAATAAAAATAAAACAACAATTCTTTACTTCATATGATTATACTACAGCATAAAGTATCTGCTGAGCAGGCAAATCTCCTTGAAGATTATTTTTGTAATTGGATACTATCGCCATGGACTCTGGAAAAGTTAAATGATGATAAAGATATTCAGTTATGCGGATATTTTGATGAACAAGACAAGGCTCTTGAAACCTGGAAAACTCTAAAATATTCTTTTAAAGAATTACCTGACAAACCTAACGTTTATGAAATAGAAGATAAAATATGGAAAGAGTCATATAAAAAACATTTTCTACCGTGGAGCAGCAGAGGGTTTCATTGGGTTCCAGTTTGGGAAAAGGAAAAATATAATATCCCTGAAGGTGAATCTCACTTACTCATTGATCCCGGCATGGCATTTGGCACTGGAAAAGATGCAACGACTCGACTCTGTCTGGAACGTATACTTAGCTGCAGAGATAAATGGGGAAAAGATTTAATCAATAAAAAATTAATTGATGCCGGTTCAGGTTCCGGTATACTTTCATTATCAGCAGGCGTAATGGGATTTGGTGATATTGTTGGTTTTGACAATGATAAAGAAGCAGTAAATGTGAGTAATTATAATATCAAACTCAATCCGGCTGAAAGTAAAATTGAATTTAAAAAAGCTGATATTTATGAAGGCTTAACTAACCAAACTGCTGATGTTGTTGTAGCTAATATTCAATCCGATACACTTAAAAATTTTGCAGAACTATTTATTAAATCAGTTAAGCCAAATGGTTTTCTAATATTGAGTGGCATCTTAAAAGAAGAAGCTGATGCAGTATTAAAAAAATATGCCAAAGAATTTAGGAATCAAAATAGAAAATTCGAATCAGACAGTATAGAAATGGATATGTGGGCTGATCTATGTTTTACAATGTAAAACTTTTATCTTTTGATATACTCCAAACGTTTAAACAGTTTTCTATAAATTTTTCTAATTTCTCGAGTGGGACCTGATTGGCTCCGTCTGAAATTGCTTCATCAGGATTTGGATGAGTTTCTACAAAAATCCCATTTGCACCGGCAGCTAATGCTGCTGAAGATAAAGTAGGAATAAATTTTCTATCGCCTATTGTTTTACCACTACCAGCACCAGGTAATTGCACACTATGAGTCGCATCAAAAATTACCGGATGTCCGTAAGCTTTCATAATTTGAATTGATCGCATATCAACAACTAAATTTTGATAACCAAATGTTGTACCACGTTCAGTTTGCCAAATTTCTACTGCATTGCTCCCTTCAAGTTTATTGATGACAAATTGCATTTCTGCAGGAGATAAAAATTGTCCCTTTTTTATGTTTACAGTTTTTCCGCTTTTAGCTGCGGCTACTAAAATATCAGTTTGTCGACATAGAAATGCCGGAATTTGAATAACATCGCAAATATCTGCAACGGTGTTAACATCGTTCGGGGCATGAACATCTGTTAACGTTTTGAAACCATATTCATTTTTAATCAAAGACAATATTTCCAATCCTTTTTCAATTCCAGGTCCTCGAGGACTCTTTAATGAAGTTCGGTTAGCTTTGTCATAAGAGCCTTTAAAAATTATATTAAGTGCCTCATGTTTAGTTTTAATTCTAGATAACTCCTCAGCAACTTGACGACAAATAACCTCATTCTCTAGCGAACACGGTCCGGCAATTAATAGCAGCTTTTTTTTATTATAAATTTTCATTTATGATAAATAGATAAAATAATATTGGTTTGTCGAAAGGATAAAGTCAGTATTATTTATCTAAGCAGTAATCTTTTAAAAATATAATTTAGTGAATAGTTCTATTTTAATCAGTATAATTTTCATTTTAATATTAAGCTCAGTTGCACGCTGGCTGGGATGGCGTTTCAAAATACCATCAATATTAATATTGCTACTAACTGGTTTTATTGTCGGGCCAATATTAGATATTTTTAATCCAGATGAAATTTTTGGTGAATCCTTATTTCCATTAGTATCTGCTGCAGTTGCCATTATTTTATTTGAAGGTGGCTTAACTTTAAAATTCAGGGACTTAAAGGAATCAGGGCCGGTTATTTTCCGATTAGTATTTATTGGTGTGGCTGTTACTACACTAGTTGCAGCTTACCTTGCGAACACCTTACTAGGTTTTGAGCCAATGTTGGCGGCACTCTTTGGTGCACTACTTTCAGTAACGGGCCCGACAGTAATTGGACCAATGCTTCGAATGATTCGACCAAAAGGTAAAGTTAAAAACATAGCAAAATGGGAAGGCATTTTAATCGATCCGGTTGGAGTTTTATTAGCCGTACTAATTTATGAAGTGATGATACATGAAAATGCAAGTCACGCTCAAGAGATTTTGTTATTAGGTATCACTAAAACGCTCATCATCAGTTGTATAATCGCCGGGTTAACAACCACTTTTTTTATCTACCTTGTAAAGTCAAGACAGATACCAGAGTTTTTGCACAATCTTTTTGTTCTCGCTCTAATCCTTACATCATTTGAAGTATCAAATTTACTACAAGAAGAATCTGGTCTTTTAACAGTTACTCTCATGGGTATAATATTCGCTAACCAACGAGTATTTCCTGTCACGCACATACTACATTTCAAGGAAAATCTACGAGTTCTACTCATCTCTACTCTCTTTATAGTATTAGCTGCACGAGTCGATGCCAACGCATTTAAATTACTGAGTTTTGAAAGTTTTATTTTCTTAATATTGCTCATCATATTCGTTAGGCCAGCTGCTGTTATACTATCAACTATTGGATCAAAAACAACCTGGAAAGAACGTGCCTTACTCATGATGCTGGCACCAAGAGGGATAGTAGCAGTCGCTTTGACATCTGTATTTGTACTTAAATTATCTGAAATTGGTATTGAACAGGCAGAAGAATTTTTTGCCGTAATGCTATTAGTTATTGTTGGTACAGTTTTATTTTATGGTCTTATGGCTGGTAAATGTGCCACAAAATTAGAATTATCGAAAATCAAACCTAACGGAATTCTTATCATCGGTGCACATAGCTGGGCAATAAGAATTGCAAAAATCCTGCAGGATATAGGCGTCTATGTCTGCTTGATAGATACCAACAGATTTAATATCAGCAAGGCAAAGGCAGATAAGATTCCGGCCCATTGCGGCAATGTATTATCAGATGAATTTCTAGAATCAATCGACTTATCAGAAATTGGACATGCAATTTGTTTAACACCGAATAATGAAGTTAATGCATTTGCCCAAACAACCCTCATTGAATTTATCGAACGTTCTCATATCCATTATTTAATGCCGGAGTCATTTGATGAAAGAGATGTTGAACATGCTAAACCATTAAATCCATTATTCAAAAAAGATATCAATTTTTCATATTTTAACAATCAATTACGAAATGGAAGTAAGTTTGATTTCATGATTATTGAAGAAGAAATATCAGTAAATGATCTTATCAATAAATTAGATAAAAAAATACTTCCATTATTTCTTATCAATAAAGACAACACTGTTGAAATATTTACAGAAAAAGACACATTCGAATTACTAGTAGAATCTAAAATGGTTTATCTTGAAATTACTAAATCTCCGAAAACACAAATTTAAAATGAATTCGTATATAGACTAAATCAATGATGTCAGCTAGTTTTATGTTAAATTTTAATGAAATTCTATAAGTGATTATTAAAGTTTAGATTTAACATTGACTTAGCAACTTCAGATAATACCTAGTCGGGCTATACCTATGACTAGACTGCTCTACTTAATTAATAATTATTAAACAAATTTAATAATATTGCAGAAATAAGTTTAGTAGCTAACCAAACAGACGATATCTGAAGATATTAGGGTTATGAAGTTTATTAGGTATAAAATAATTGTCGCAATGTTTTCAGTGTTGATTCTGTTAACCGGATCAGTGTTATTTTACTTGGCGTGGGATATTTATACTGGTCATAAAAACAATCGCATTCAACTCAATAAAGAACTGAAAATTGATGAGCTTAAATATGACATAATATATTTGGATGAAGTATTAACTATGTCAGCAAGAATGGGGGCGGCAACCGGAAATTCAAAATGGAATGATGGAGAAGGCATACAACATATTGTTTAGCAAAGATTACATTGAAAATAAAAAAATCTATAATGAAGGAACCGATCAACTTCGAAAAAACATCATAAAAAAAATAGAAGAAACTAAATTAGTTAATGATAAGAAAAAAAGGATTATCATAATCTCAATTTTTATGGCCATCATACTAATTTTAACCGGCTGGATTATCTTTGCCATTATGTTAAGGTTAATTCAAAATCAAAAATCAGGGGACGTCTTAAATCATACTAGATTCATCAATGAACAGATATCAAAACTAGATAATATTAATGCTAGTATTTCATTGCACAGTAATAATAAAGGGACAAAAATTAAAATTAAAATACCAAAAAAATAATTATGAAACTACATGCAGCAATGATTATTGATGACAGTAAGGCTGATAGGTACATCTTAAAAAGATTACTTAGCCAAACTGGTTTAGTAGACACAATTCATGAAGCTGATAATGGACAGTCAGCACTTGATTTTCTTAATCCATATGAAGAGAAATCAACACTCTATCCCAATAAATTTCCACCCAATATAATTTTTCTGGACATTAATATGCCGTTGATGGATGGATTTACTTTTTTAGAAAAATATTCGAAATTAAGAATCGAGAATAAAAATTATCTATCAGCAATTCTGATGATGTTCACATCATCAGAACAGAGTGAAGATCGAGAAAAAGCATTATCATTTGATTTTGTAAAAGGATATATTAAAAAAGATCCAAATCTAAAATCTATACCTGTAATTATTTTGACCACATCTGACGCAGTTCAAGATAAATCACAATCTTTTAAATTGGGTGTATCCGGCTATTTTGTTAAACCTTTTGACAATTCTGCTTTTGTAAAATCTATTGATGCAATTTACAATTATTGGTCAATATGTGAATTACCAAAATAGTTTAGTATAATTAATGGCATCAATAGTAAAACTGCTTCATTTAGAGGATGACATTGTCGACCAAAAGACGATTCAAAGATTTATCCTATCGGAAAAATTGCCTTATCAATATATTGCTGTTAATAGTATTAGTGATGCTAAATTAAAACTGGAACAGGAACAATTTGATGTAGTAATTTCTGATTACAAATTAGTAGACGGAACTCCTCTTGATATTGCTGAGATTTTATTTAAAACGCCAACAATAATTGTCACGGGCACTGGCACAGAAGAAATAGCTGTTAATGCAATGAAAATGGGGGCTCACGATTACCTGATTAAAGATCCCGGTAATAACTTCCTTAAAATTATTCCGCATCGAGTAGAATCAGCTATTAAACAAAAAATAGCTAAACAAGCCTTACAGGAAAGTGATGAAAGATTTCGTAACGTAACTAATAGTGCGCCGGTATTAATATGGATGACCGATAAAAATAATAAATGCATTTTCTTCAATAAACCTTGGTTGGAATTTAGAGGACGTCTAATAGATGAAGAAGTAGGAAATGGTTGGAAATATGGAATACATCCAGAAGACAAATTTAAGTTTAATGAAATCCATAATAAATCAATTGTAAATAGAAGCCCATTTAAAATTCAATATCGTTTGCAACGATATGATGGATCCTATCGTTGGGTACTTGACCATGGTGTACCAAGGATAACTAAAGACGGAGAATTTCATGGATTTATCGGATCTTGCATAGATATTACCGAAAATATCCAAACAGAAATACAACTAAAAGAGGCAATTCAGCGTGCTGAATTTTTAGCCGAAACTGCTGAAATTGCTAACAAGGCTAAAAGCAGTTTTTTGGCAATGATGAGTCACGAAATTAGAACACCGATGAATGCAGTTATTGGTTTCTCGGAAATTTTAAAAGATACACCCCTAAATGATGAACAGTCGAGCTACCTAAACCAAATTTCCGTTAGTGGCGAGCAATTGATTTCTATTATCAATGACATATTAGATTACTCTAAAATTGAGAGTGATAAATTTGAATTAGATCACAACACTGTCGATATCACCAGACTTACATCAGACATTATTTCAATGATGGAAGTTAATATTCAAGGTAAAGATATTAAATTAAGTTTAGAAATTGAAAAATTGGAAGTTAAAAGAGTCTATAGTGATGAAGTCAGAATTAATCAGATATTAATAAATCTAATCAGTAATGCTATTAAATTTACACCGAAAGGTAATATTAAACTGACTTTAAAAAGTTCTATATTACCAGAAAATAACCAAGCCAGATTGGATTTTTCTATTCAAGATTCAGGTATTGGTATATCAAAGAAAAAACAACATCTATTGTTTCAACCTTTCAGTCAGGCAGATATATCGATAACACATGAATTTGGTGGTACCGGTTTAGGGCTGGCAATATGCAAAAAACTTTGTAATATTATGGGTGGTGAAATTAGTTTGGAAAGTGAAGAAGGTAAAGGCACAAAATTTTCTTTCTACATTATTGTAGACCCGGACGAAAAAAGTATAACTAGAGTTCCATTTCCAAATAAAAAATCAGAAAATAAATTCGATAAAAATTCTGGTAGAAAATGTTCAAAAAAAATCCTGATAGTTGATGACAATATTGTAAATCAAAATGTTGCCATGACGCTGCTTGATAATTTAAACTATGAATCAACTGCCGTAAGTAACGGTAAGGATGGCTTGGCATTAATTAAAAAGGAAAAGTTTGATATTGTCTTTATGGATTTAGTTATGCCTGATATGGACGGCTATGAAACAACTCGAAATATCCGCTCCGGTGAATCTGGAATTGATAATAAAGATATTTATATTGTCGCACTTTCAGCTCTAGTGTTGGAAGAGGAAAAAATTAAATGTAGACAAATTGGCATGAATGATTTTTTAGCCAAACCTCTAACAAAAGATACATTGTCGAAAGCACTTGAAGATGCAGAGGAAACCCTGAAAAAATTTTCTAAAACTTAATAGATTTCTCTGTTATAGCTCTGCCACAAAAAGTTTTCGAAATAACAGAAAAATTTAGTAACCAATAGATTTGAAAGTTTATTGAATTTACAGTCAATGGCGATTACAGAACCCCAATGGTTAGAGTAAAATTGGTAGGGACGACTGTCTCAGTCGTCCGCGATTTCACATCTATATCAGTAACCTCAATTAAGCCACGGATGCCTCGGAGATGCATCCCTACCAAAATTCTTTTCGGTACCGAGTTGAAATCGACATCTACCAATTTATTTTTGGCAGATGCTATAGCATTAAACAATTTTTTTAGATATTCGTTTTGCTAGCAGTAGAGCCACTTCGTATAAGATACTCATTGGAACTGCCAATAATAAAAAAGTGAATGGGTCAGTAGTGGGTGTAATCACAGCAGCAACAATTAAAAATACACCGATACTGTACGGTCTAAATGTCTTCAACTGTTCAACATTTACTATCCCGATATAAACTAAGATTAAGACGATTAATGGAAACTCAAAACTGAGCCCTACCCCAACAGTCATCCAAAGTAATAATCCATAATAACGTTCTGCAGACCAATAGACTTGAAAGCCAAATAATTCATTAAAAAATAATGAAGCTTTTAGTGATGCCGGAACTAGCGTAAAATAACTAAAAATTAGTCCCACCATAAATAATATAAATGCCAAAATACACCCTGGCTTTAGTAAATCCAATTCTTTCTTATTTAAACCAGGCATAATAAATCGGGCGACAAAATATAAGATAAATGGAAGAGAAAGAGAAACTCCACCCAGAAAACTCACTTGCAAAATTACTGAAAAAACTGACATCGGCCCCGTAGTAATTAATCCATGCGTCGCTTCCTCTCCTAATGCATACTTCAATGGCCAATTTAATATTGATGCAAAATATTTCAAAAAAGTCATTACGACTGCACAGCCAAAAACTAAAGACAATATACAACGAATTATAGTTGCCCTCAAATCACTCAGATGATCAATGACCCCCATTTCTTCTTCACTTGTGGAGTCATCCAAATCTTGAAGCTCATTGAGCTCATCATCATTTTCTAAATTGCTCACCTATTTTGATTAATAATTTTTTGTATTCAATTTCAAAACTTTAAGTTTTCAGCTTCTTCATCTAACTAATCTGCATAATCCCAATCGCTCTCAAGGCAATGCAATTGTGTGACTGTCTATATTGAAATAGATCACATTAAATTAATATCGATAGCCAATTCAAATATAATGATAGTGGAAAAATCTTCATCACGGATAAATCGAGGAGTCACTATTTAATAATCTATGGAGATTGTCACTTCGCCTGTTACTTTCGATTGACAGAGTTTATTAAATAACTTTTGTTGGCAGGTCTTTTAGTTCTGATATTAGAATAAAATTAACTCAAACAATATAATTGATAAAACCAAGTTAGAAAAAATGGCTACAAAATCTGTCAAAAAGAAAAAATCAAAATCAACAGCACCTAAAAAATCCGGTTCAAAAAATGTTAAGTATACCTATGCATTTGGTAATAAAACCGATGGTAATACCAAGATGCGTGCTTTATTGGGTGGCAAAGGAGCTAACCTCGCTGAGATGGCTCGTATTGGTCTGCCGGTTCCTCCAGGATTTACTATCACTACAGAAGTATGTACTTACTATAATGATCATAATTTAACTTACCCAACAATATTAACTGATCAGGTAAAAAATTCTGTTGCCGTAGTTGAAAAGCAATTGGGCAAAAAATTAGGCGACGCAAATAATCCGCTTTTATTCTCAGTTCGATCTGGTGCTCGAGATTCAATGCCAGGCATGATGGATACCATATTAAATCTGGGGTTGAACGACACAACAGTTGAAGGTCTTGCCAAAAAATCTAACAACGCTCGTTTTGCTTATGATTGTTACAGAAGATTTATTCAAATGTACGGTGATGTTGTTATGGGTGTTCAACCTAGGGATGAAAGTGATCATGAGCCGTTTGATGAAGTCATGAGTAAGCTAAAAAAGGAGAAGAAAGTCAAAGAAGATACTGATTTGACAACAGAACATTTACAAGAGCTGATACTTCGATTTAAAAAACTAATTAAAGACCGAACCGGTAAAACATTTCCTCAAGATGCGTACGAACAACTTTGGGGATCTATTAGTGCAGTGTTCGGATCATGGAATAACGAACGAGCCATAATTTATCGCCAGAAATATAATATACCAACTGAATGGGGAACAGCAGTTAACGTTCAAGCTATGGTATTTGGCAACATGGGTAATGACTGTGCAACAGGTGTCGCTTTTACACGTGATCCGGCTAACGGCGAAAAAGTTTTTTATGGTGAATACCTAATAAATGCGCAAGGAGAAGATGTTGTTGCCGGTGTGCGCACACCAAATCCTATTGTGGAATTAAAAGGTGATATGCCAAAAGCATATAAGGAACTAGATAAAATCCGCGGTAATCTCGAAAAACATTTTAAGGACATGCAGGATTTTGAATTCACTATTGAAAATAAAAAACTGTTTATGCTTCAAACCCGCAACGGAAAAAGAACCGGTCTTGCAGCAGTTAGAATTGCCTGTGAAATGGTTAAAGAAAGATTGATTAATTCTAAAATGGCAGTTCAAAGAATTCCTGCTGATTCAATTTCATCTTTACTGGTTCCAGTCTTCGATGAAAAAAGTCGCAAGACTGCAAAGCTTATTGCTACTGGTTTACCAGCAGGTCCTGGTGCTGCGTCAGGAAAAGTTGTTTTTACTGCAAGTGAAGCTGAACGTTTGGAAAGCCACGGTCAAAAAGTAGTTTTGTGCCGTGTTGAAACTTCACCTGAAGACTTACGTGGTATGATTGCATCTGAAGGCATTTTAACTTCACGCGGTGGTGTGAGTTCTCATGCAGCTTTAGTTGCCAGACAAATGGGTAAGGTTTGTATTTGTGGTGCACATGAAATTCATATTGATTATGGCAAGAAAACTCTGAAAGCTGGCCGAACAGTTTTACACGAAGGCGATCATATATCTATCGATGGAACGACTGGTGAAGTATTTTCCGGATACGTCGATACAGCACCATCAGAAGTTAATCAGGTCTTATCAGGCAAACTAAAAGCCGATAAAAGCTATACATATAGAATGTTCGACCAAGTGATGAAATGGGCTGACAGTAATAGAAAACTTAAAGTCAGAACTAATGCCGATTCGCCTGAACAATCGAAAACCGCGATTGCTCTCGGTGCTGAAGGAATTGGACTTTGCCGGACAGAACATATGTTCTTTGAAGGCGACCGCATCACTGCTATGCGTCAAATGATTTTAGCAGGCGATGAAGCAGAACGCCGAGCTGCACTTAAAAAATTATTACCACTTCAGAGAAAAGATTTTGCCGGTATATTTAAGGCTATGGAAGGTCGACCTGTTACGATCCGACTACTCGATCCACCATTGCATGAATTTTTACCACAAGATGATTCTGCCAGAAGAGCCTTAGGCGAAGAATTAAACCTTTCACCCGATGTCATTTTTGATCGTGTTAAAGCATTGCACGAACAAAATCCTATGCTCGGCCACAGAGGTTGCCGATTAGGAATCACCTATCCGGAAATTACTGAAATGCAGGCTCGTGCAATTTTTGAAGCTGCTGCTCAAGTAGCCGGTGCTAAAAAGTCAGTAAAAGTTAATCCTGAAATTATGGTTCCACTAGTCGGATATGCTGATGAATTAAAAAATCAGGTTGCCCTGATACATCGAGTCGCCAAAGAGGTCATGGAGAAAAAGAAAATTAAAATCAAATACCTTGTTGGTACTATGATTGAAATTCCTCGCGCTGCTCTGAAAGCCGATGAAATTGCCGAAACTGCAGAATTTTTTAGTTTTGGCACAAACGACTTAACACAGACTACATTAGGTATGAGTCGTGACGATGCGGGTAGTTTTCTTCCCCATTATAAAGAGTTGGATATTATTACCCAAAACCCATTTGCCACAATCGATCAAGATGGTGTAGGGCAATTAGTAGAAATTGCTGCACAGAGAGGAAGGAAAGGTCGGAGTGATATCAAATTGGGAATTTGCGGTGAACATGGAGGCGATCCGGCATCAATAAATTTCTTCCACAATGTTGGATTGAACTATGTCAGTTGCTCACCACCAAGAGTACCTGTTGCTAGATTAGCAGCTGCACAAGCGGCGCTCGCAAATTGAGAAAATCATTTAAAACTAAAAGCGGGCTAATCTAGTCCGCTTTTGTTTTATAAGTTGATATTTTAAAAAATATAATGTAACAATACTATAATGATGCATTATGTTCTCTCTGCTATCAACCAACCCCTCCAATGATAAATTTTTAAATAAATAGTCAGTTGTAAGTAGATTCAATAAACTTATCATATAATATCTCATTAATTACTTATTATAGTCATGAAAAACATTAGTGTTAAGTTAAGAATTTTGCTCAATGCTGTGGCGTTTATGTTAATTCTCGGATTTTCAGGAATCTTTTCAGTGCTGGAAGTGAATGACATAGAAGATCAGGCGAAAAAACTGGAGTCACACTATTTTGATGCATTTTCCTACATCTCAAAAATCCAGTCGATCACAAAAGAAAATTTTATCCTGACGACTGAAATTATTTATAGTAAGAATAAATCATTTAGTAAGAATAAATGGGAGGAAATTCAAAAGAATAATCGTACTATTGATCAATTAGAATCAGAATATCATAAATTAATTGATTCGGATGATGAACAACAGCTATATAATGTCTTTGATGATGATAAAATTAAATATTCACAAGTAATAACTAATGTAGTCGATATTAGTAAATCAGGAAATCAAGATAAAGCACAACAATTGCTTCAAACTGATCTCTATCCAATATATTATGAGTTTCAGAATGTAATTCAAAAAATTGAAAAATTTAATGAAATTAGAGCTCATGAAGCTGGTGACAGGATTTTAAAAGATGTAATATTGTCCAGAAAAGCAATTTTGATCAGCTTGATTATCGGATTCATATTAGCCATTGCCAGTAGTATCTATTTGTCAAAATCAATAGTCGTTCTAATTGATGAAGTCAAAAAAACTGTTATCAAAGTTAACAGTTCAGTTACTGAGTTGGCTGCTACATCAAAGGAACAACAAGCAACATCAAATGAAATAACATCGACTACATCTGAAATTGGTGCAACTTCTAAAGAAATAACTACTAATTCTGTTGAACTGATGAAAACAATAGAAAGTGTGACATTAGTATCAGAAGATACTGCCAAAATAGCCTCATCAGGACAAAATGAGCTAAAAAATATGGAAGATGGAATGCGCGGTATTCTAAATGCATCCGGTTCAATAAATGAAAAACTGGCAACATTAAATGAGAAGGCTGGAAATATTAATTCAGTTGTAACAACAATTAATAAAATATCTGATCAAACTAATCTACTGTCACTCAATGCAGCTATAGAAGCAGAAAAGGCAGGTGAATATGGACGAGGATTTTCAGTTGTATCGAATGAAATTCGCCGGTTAGCAGATCAAACTGCAGTGGCAACATTTGATATCGAACAAACGGTTAAAGAAATTCAATCAGCTGTATCTTCCAGTGTAATGGAAATGGACAAGTTTTCAGAAGAAGTAAAACGAGGTGAAGAGGAAGTTCAAAAGATTGTTGAACAAATGGAGCAAATTATTGAACTCGTTCAAACACTGACCCCTCAATTCGATCAGGTTCGTGAAGGAATGGATTCACAAACCATTGGAGCCAATCAAATAAATGATGCACTTTCACAACTATTAGATGCAATGGAACAAAGTTCAATATCTATTAGAGAATCTGTTGAATCAATAGATATACTTAAGAATGCTTCTTTTGGTTTACAAAGTGTAGTAACTAAAATGTAGATTTGCTTATGGAGACAAGACTCTATCTGTTATTTAAAATTGATATTGAACGATATGCATTAGATTATAAATGGGTTGATCGAGTTATTTCACTTCAATCCATAAAAGAAATTCCTGGGACAGTAAGGGGTATATCTGGTGTAATAGATTATCAAAATCAAAAAGTTCCTGTTATAGATATAAAGAAAATGGCAACCGGTAATTCTGCCAGGACAAGTGTAACCACCCGTATCATAATTATAAATTACCCTATTGATAAGGAAAATTATAAGCTGCTTGGAATTGTAGCAGAATCTGTAAATAAAACAATCCATTTAAGCGAATCAGATTTCACAGAATCACCTGTAAATCCTGAAAATGCACAGTTTCTGGGCGACTTAGTAACAGATAAAAACAAAAGCATTTTACAAAGAATTACTATAAATAAACTATTAAATAAAGATGTAGTTAAATCATTGTTTTCAACTTCTACAGATTAAATAATGAATTTGTCTTGTTTATTCTTATACTCAAATTAAACTCATTTTTGATTTTATTACGCAACTCAATTTACAGCTTGTATAGATAGTAACCTAAACTAACTAACTCATAAAATTAAAAACACTATGAAAAATATCAGTGTCAGATTCCGTATTTTACTCAACGCATTTATATTTATACTTATATTAATAATTCTTGGATTATTTTCCTATATGGAGGTAAATGACATCGAAGATAAAACAAAAAAAATAGACTCACACTATTTGATCGGGTTCTCTTATATATCTCAAATACATTCAATAACCAAAGATAATTTTATTTTAACTACTGACGTTATTATTAGTGATAATAAAGCAAATAAAAAGGAAAAGTGGCATGAGATTCAAAGTAATATAACAAAAATTAATAAAATTGAAAACGATTATCAAAAATTAATCACAACTGAAGAAGAGCGAAAGTTATTTGATACTCTTGATAAAGACAAAGTCATGTATGCAAAAGCAATAAAACACGTTATTGAAAAGAGCCTTGAAGGTGATCAAGTAGCAGCACAACAATTACTTAATACTGAAATCTACCCTGTCTATTATGAGTTTCAGAATGATATTAAAAAATTAGAGAAATTTAACTCAGATCGTGCTCATAAAGCAAGTGAGAAGGTAATATCAGATGTAGCAAAATCAAAGCAGGCAATAGTATTTGCTCTTATTACCGGATCTCTAATATCCATTTTTTTTAGTGTCATTCTTTCAAATTCTATAATAAATCCAATTAATAAACTAGTTAAAATAATAGAGGAAATTGGTAAGGGTGATTTCACAAATACTGTCACTATTGAAAGAAATGATGAACTTGGATATCTGGCAAATGGGTTGAACAGTATGTCTAAAAATTTAACGGTTCTGATTACAGAGATAAAGAAAATAGTTATTAAAGTTAACAGTTCAGTAACTGAGTTAGCAGCAACATCAAAAGAGCAGCAAGCAACTACAAATGAAGTTACCTCAACTACTGCAGAAATAGGTGCAACATCTAAAGAAATAACTACTAATTCAGTTGAATTGATGAAAGCAATAGAAAGTGTGACATTAGTATCAGAAGATACTGCAAAAATAGCCTCATCAGGACAAAATGAGCTAAAAAATATGGAAGACGGAATGCGTGGCATTCTCAAAGCATCCGGTTCAATAAATGAAAAACTAGCAACATTAAATGAGAAGGCTGGAAATATTAATTCGGTAGTAACAACAATTAATAAAATATCTGATCAAACTAATCTACTGTCACTAAATGCAGCTATAGAAGCAGAGAAAGCAGGCGAATATGGACGAGGATTTTCAGTTGTATCGAATGAAATTCGCCGGTTAGCAGATCAAACTGCAGTGGCAACATTTGATATCGAACAAACGGTTAAGGAAATTCAATCAGCTGTATCTTCCAGTGTAATGGAAATGGACAAGTTTTCAGAAGAAGTAAAACGAGGTGAAGAGGAAGTTCAAAAAATTGTAGATCAAATGGAGCAAATTATCGAACTCGTTCAAGCACTGAACCCTCAATTCGAGCAAGTTCGTGAAGGCATGGATTCTCAAACCATTGGAGCTAATCAAATAAATGATGCACTTTCACAACTATTAGATGCAATGGAACAAAGTTCGACATCAGTTAGAGAATCAGTAGAATCAATTGAAATTTTAAAACAATCATCATACGGTCTTCAAGATGGCGTAGCAAATTTTAAAGTTTCTTAGAAGTAACTACTTCTAGTAAAGAATTTACAGATGATATCTATTACAGACTTCAGAGAAATTTTAAAAACGTATATTGGTTTAGATATCGATACAATAAGCGGCAAGTTTCTAGAAAATTTTATTCTGGAAAGAATGGCTAAATTCAAAATGAGTGAAAGCTCACAATACATAAATTTACTCAATGAGTCTCCTGATGAAAAGCAGGTATTAATTAATGAGTCAGTCGTACACGAAAGTTGGTTTTTTCGCCATTCAGGAGCCTTCACTGAAAGTATGCAGTACATCAGTAAGAAAATTAATGAAAATAGTAGTTCTAAATTTCGCATTTTAAGTATTCCTTGTTCAAAAGGAGAAGAGCCCTATTCAATGGCAATATTATTAGCTGAGAGAAATATACCTACCAATCAATACGAATTAATTGGTGTAGACGTTAGTGACAATTCAATTAACATCGCTCGTAATGGAGTATATTCCAAATATGCATTTAGAGGAGATGAAATTGACAGTCATATGAATTGGTTTCATTCATCAGATGATAACAAATTTAAAATTGATAAATGTATCAAAGACCAGGTTAATTTTAAATGTGGCAATCTACTTGACAATAATTTTTTATCAACACTTGGTATGTTTGATATTATTTTTTGTCGTAATGTTCTAATTTATATGGGGGACTCAACCCGATTGCAAGTATTGAAAAATCTACGTCATATACTATTAACTAACGGCCTTATGTTTGTCGGATCATCTGAGGTGGTTCTAACTACAAAATGTGGTTTCTGCAGTACTAATAAACCGATGTCTTTTGGATTGATTTCCACCAATACATCACCGACTCGCTTAATCGTTAATAACAAAAACAAAACAAAGCATTTGAGTCGAATATTAGATAAAAAGATAAATAAAAAATTCCGTATATCTACTGGTCTACCTCAAAATTCCAAAAGAGTTATAGAAAAAAATGTAATAAAACAAAAGGAATTACCGAAGAAAAAAATCCAGAAAATTGATTTATCAGAAGTAGAGCACCTTGCAAACATCGGTCAATTTGATGCAGCAGAAGAAATCTGTCGCAATTTTCTAAATAAAAATCCATCCACAGCCAAAGCTTACTATTTACTCGGCTTAATAAGAGATGCCAAAAAGGATTTTGATAATGCTGAAAGTTATTACCGAAAAGCAGTATACTTATCTCCAGATTACCAGGATGCACTTTTACAACTAGCATATTTATATGAGAACCAGGGTAATTTTCAATTGGCAAATAACTACAAGACTCGTGCAAAAAAAATTAAAGAAAAATCTCAAATTTCAAAATGAACGAAGAGCCTAATATTAGTATTCCATATGACGGGTGCTGGAAAAAAATTGGCGTTCAAGGTGATCAAAGCTGTAAAGAATTGGCTCGATATATTCATTGTCGAAACTGCCCTGTTTTTTCAGATGCTGCTGAAATGTTACTCGATATGTCAGCAGAATATTCTGCAACCGAAACTGGTGCATGCTATAACCTGGAATCTAAAGACAACACAAATAGTAGCTCAAATCAAATTTCTTTATTGATATTTAGAATATGCAATGAATGGTTTGGTATTCAGACAGAGTCCTTAAGAGAAGTAATGAACCTCTGTCCAATACACTCAATACAGCATCATCATTGCTCATTTGTAGAAGGAATAGCTAATATAAGAGGCGAACTAGTAATTGTAATTGCCCTTGATCGATTATTTTCGGTTGAGACTACAATCAAAAATGAAGAAAATATATCTAATATTGAGAAAAATCGTATTATAGTAGTAAATTCACCTAGAGGTCCTATTGCGTTCTGTGTCGATAATATTTCTAAAATTTGTAGCTATGATGCTGATGCAATAAAACCCGTACCTGACACTGTTAAAATTGATCAGCTGAATTATACTTTAGGTATTATAAAAGAAAGTGAATATAGTGTTACCTGTCTAAATGTAGATGTATTTCTAAACTCAATTAATAATAGTTTTGGTTAATTATGGCACAAGATGATGATTTAAGTGAATTTTCATTATTCGAGATCTTTAAGGTTGAGACTGAAGCATGTGTTAAAACCTTAACTGAAAATTTACTCGATATTGAAAATAATCCCGATGATACAACAATTACAGAATCATTGATGCGAGCAGCCCATTCAATAAAAGGTGCCGCAAAAATAGTTGGCCTGGACATATTGGTAACTCTGGCTCATATCATGGAAGATTGTTTTGTAGCAGTTCAGAATAATATAATTCAACTTAATAAAAATTCGATTGATGTAATGCTACAAGCTGTTGATTTTTTTCCAAAAATACTTGATATAAAGGAAGCAGAAATACCTGACTGGAGTGAAAAAAACTTTGATAGAGTTAACGAATTAGTTTCAAACCTGGAACTCGTAAAGAAAAATAAGAAAGTAAGCATCTCAAAAGAAAATTTAAAGAAAAATTCTCAACAAACACAGATCCCCTCTGACAAGACAGATACTGAAGGTTTTGATAAGCAAAGAATCGGCAAAAGTGAATCAAAGTCAAAAACATACGACAGACAAGAAAATGACACTAGTGAATTGAATATTTCCCAATCTTCTCCCCAAAAAGATATTCATAAAAATGTAGAAACGGAAAATTCATTTCTAAGAATCAACGCACATAACATCAATAATATACTCTCCCTATCGAGTGATTTCATGATTGAAACCAAATGGCTCGATTCTTTCAAAAATTCGTTATTTAACCTTAAAAAAAAGCAAAAGAAATTAAACGATTTATTTGACGACTTCATCTATACTTACAAGGCAACAAAAGATAGTTCAAACAATGATAGTTTAGCACGACAAGTAAATGATATCAGAACAAATCTGGCATCGTGTGGTGATATGATCAATGGTGATTTACTCGAAATAGACGAATACTCAAGACGCACAATCAGGTTATCACATTTTTTATATTATGAGGTATTGAATTGTCGTATGCGTCCCTTTGCGGATGCAGTACAAGGCTTTCCAAGACTTGTTCGAGATTTAGCTCATTCCTTGAATAAAGATATCAAATTTAATATTATCGGAGAAAAAACTCCTATTGATCGTGATATACTCCAAAAAATTGAATCACCTTTAAACCATCTGTTACGAAACGCTCTTGATCATGGGATAGAATTAACGGACATACGACATGCCAACGGTAAAAAACCAAAGGGAGAAATAACACTGGAAGCACAACATGTATCAGGTTTACTTTTAATAACAATTACTGATGATGGACACGGTATTGATATTGAGCGCATCAGGAAAAGTATAATAAAAAAGCAAATGATTGCAGCCAATCTTGCTGAAAATTTAAGTAATGCAGAGATTCTGGAGTTTTTATTCCTGCCAGGATTTTCATTAAGAGAGACAGTAAGTGAAATATCAGGACGTGGTGTAGGATTAGATATAGTTAAATCAGAAATTAAAAGTATAAACGGATCACTAAGAGTTCAAACAGAGCTAGGTATAGGAACGACATTTCATATCGAACTTCCGATTACTCTTTCTGTTATACGTGCATTATTAGTTGATATTAACCATGAACCTTATGCATTTCCAATAAACCAAATTAATAAGACCATTTCACTATCCTATAATCAAGTACACTCTGTAGAGGGTAAACAATTTTTTATTATGGATGGTAAGCAAATTGGTCTTGTCATCGCTTCTCAAGTATTAGGATTATCATCACAGACAATGAATGATTATGAAGAGCTATCAATTGTAGTTATCAGTGACACAAATTCTAATTATGGGATTGTAGTAGATAATTTTATTGGTGAATCACAATTAGTAGTTAAGCCGTTAGATAATCGTTTGGGCAAGTTGATGAATGTGAGTGCCGGAGCAATTAGTTCTGAAGGCAATCCAGTAATAATTTTTGATGTTGAAGATTTATTCAGATCAATTGAAAACCTTATTTCCGGTAATAACGTGAGCAGAATTACTTCATCAAAAGAACAGATCATTAAGAAGAATAGTACAAAAATATTGGTAGTTGATGATTCAATTACTGTTAGAGAATTAGAGAAAAAAATTCTAACGAATCATGGTTTCGAAGTTGATACTGCTGTAAATGGGGTTGACGCATGGAATATGGTAAGAACTGGTAATTACGAATTGGTCATAAGTGATATTGATATGCCACGTATGGATGGAATTGAACTGGTATCACATATTAAAAATGATCCTCATTTAAAAAATTTACCGGTTATGATTGTTTCATACAAAGATCGTGATGAGGACAGAAGAAGAGGGATGGAGGTAGGAGCAGATTACTATTTAGTAAAAAGCAGTTTTCATGATGAAAATATGATTGAAGCCGTTTTTGATTTAATTGGAAAACCATAATATGAAAATTGGGATAGTTAATGATTTACCACTAGCCGTTGAAATTATTCGACGTACTTTATTGAATAATAGTAATCATAAAGTACATTGGATAGCTAAAAATGGTAATGAAGCAGTCCAAAAATGTAAAGATTCATTACCTGACCTGATACTTATGGATATTCAAATGCCCGTTATGGATGGAGTTGAAGCTACAAGGCAAATCATGAATAATACACCTTGTCCAATACTTATTGTTACAGCTTCAGTAAATACCAATTCATCAAAAGTTTTTGAAGCTCTTGGATCGGGAGCACTGGATGCTGTGAATACACCAATATTGGACGTTAGTTTTAATAATCAAACAAAAAAAAGCACCAAAGAGTTTATTAAAAAGCTATCTGCTTTAGAAAAAATAATCAATTGTAAAGAGAACATTCTAACTAGCAATAATTATGGTTTAAAAAAGACAAATAAAGTAAATAACTTAATAGTCGTTGGATCATCGGCTGGCGGACCTGCAGCACTTGAAATATTACTTCGACCATTCCCGGTTAATTTTAGAGGCAGCATTGTTATTGTCCAGCATATTGACGCATCATTTAGTGAAGGTTTGGCAAAGTGGTTGGATGAACTGACTCAATTAAAAGTTCGATTAGCTGTAGAAGGCGATTATCCTTCCCCTGGAACTGTGTTAATTGCTGGAAAAAATGAGCATTTGATTTTTAATGCTGATAAGAGTCTTGGATATAGTAAACAACCTGAAAATCTAGTTAATTGTCCCTCTATAGATATTTTTTTTGAAAGTGCAGTTTTGCACTGGCGTGATCAACTTTATGGTGTAGTGTTAACAGGTATGGGAAAGGACGGAGCAATTGGATTAAAAATGATAAAACAGGCTAATCACCATACTGTTGTTCAGGATAAAGCAAGCTCATCTGTATTTGGTATGCCAAAGGCTGCAATAGAATTAGGTGCCGCAACAAAAATACTTCCAATTAATGAAATAGGCATGCATTTAATCAAGATTGCTAATAATACTCAAAACTAATCAAATTATTCATATTATGCAAGAGTACGAAACAAACCTTAATATCTCATCTATCTCAGAAAAATATAATATTATGGTATTGCTTGTCGACGACCAAGCAATGGTTGGTGAAGCAATTCGCAGAGCTTTAGCTGATGAAAGCGACATAAATTACCACTATTGTTCTGACCCGCATGCTGCTATCACTATAGCTAATAAAATTAAGCCAACTGTTATTTTATTAGATTTAGTCATGCCAAATATAAGTGGTTTAGATTTGGTATTAGATTATAGAAAAAATGACCAAACAAAAAATATTCCCATAATTGTGCTATCAACAAAAGAGGAACCTGCAATAAAAAGCCAGGCATTTGCTAATGGAGCTAATGATTATCTTGTCAAGTTGCCTGATAGAATGGAACTGATAGCACGAGTTCATTATCATTCTCGATCGTACATAAATTTCTTACAGAAAGAAGAGGCATTACGTGCTTTGAAAGAAAGCCAACTTCAGTTAGTTGATTCAAACACAGCACTTAAATTATTAAATGAAAAACTGGAAGAAGCAACGAAAGCAAAATCTGCTTTTCTCGCTACTATGAGTCATGAGATTCGAACACCAATGAATGGTGTTTTAGGAATGACTGCACTACTACTAGAAACACGATTAACAGAAGAGCAATATGAGTTAATTGATATAATTAACACGAGTGCAGAATGGTTGTTAACCATAATCAATGATATCCTTGATTTTTCCAAAATAGAATCCGGCAAACTTGATATCGAATATTGTTCCTTTAGCTTAATAAGTTGCATTGAAGAAGCTTTTAGCTTGTTAACAACCAAAGCTTATGAAAAGGGGATTGATCTTGCATATATAGTGGATGAAAATGTACCCGACAATGTAATTGGAGATGTTACAAGAATTCGTCAAATTCTTGTCAATTTAATCAGTAATGCCGTCAAATTCACTGATAAGGGGGAGGTTGTGTTAACGCTTTCAATTGATGATAATAACGATGATAACCAATCATCATTGGCCAAAAGGTTTAATTTAAACAATGAGAATCGATTGATGCTAAAATTTGCGGTTCGTGATACCGGAATTGGAATTCCATTAGATAAACAATCTATGCTATTTCAATCGTTTACTCAGGTTGATAGTTCAACAACACGTATATTTGGCGGGACCGGTCTAGGACTAGCCATTAGTAAAAGATTATCAGAACTAATGGGGGGGACAGTATGGCTTGAAAGTACTGAAAATAAAGGTTCAACATTTTATGTTACAGTAGCCGTAAAGGAAGTAAAATATTCAAAGTCACCTTTTAATATATCAACATCACCTGTATTTAACGATAAAAGAATACTAATCATTGAGGATAGTAAAATAAATCAGCATATACTAAAACTAGCATTAACAAAATGGGGAATAGTAACTGACTCTTCTTATGCAGCAGACGATGCAATTAATAAATTAAAATCAGATTCAAATATCAATACAATAATTCTAGATTATCAACTAACAGGTAAAGATAATTTAGAGTTCGCTAGTGAAATAAAGAAATTGTCAGATTCTATTAATGCAAGTATAATTTTACTAACCGCTAAAAGAGTAATATCCTCTGACACAAAAATATTCAACAACCTGGGAATTAATAACTTTATATATAAACCTATTAGTATTCATGCACTCAATAAAATTCTTCTTAAAATATATAACGTTACAAATTCCCAACGTCAACAAGAACCTACAAAGCTAATATTTGAAAAAGAGCTTTACAAGCGTTATCCTTTGCGAATTTTATTTGCAGACGACAATGCTATCAATTTAGCAGTTGGAAGGAAAATGCTTGAACGATTAGGGTATAACGCTGGCATTGTAAAAAACGGTCAAGAAGTAATAGATGAACTAGAAAAAACGCATTATGATTTGATATTTATGGATGTCCAAATGCCTATTCTCGATGGTTATGATGCCACAAAACAAATTTTAGTTAAATATAAATCAAAAAATAGACCTATTATCATTGCAACAACAGGTAATGCTATGGCTGAAGACAAGATAAAATGCCTGAATATCGGCATGGATGATTATATTAGTAAACCAATAAAGCCGGATATTTTACAGCAGAAAATCATTAAATGGGGATCCAGAATTTATATTTAATTTTGTTACTAATCATCTGAATTTTTGCTGAAAAAATTAGCAAGTATCCATCTGAATTTTATGTTGTCAAAAATGATTGCTACACAAGTAGCTTTGGCTTCATGCAAAATTCAACTGTGATGGCAGCCTAATTTTATTTAGTCTGCTTTTTTACTTTATGGATAAATTAGTTAGACATGTGCTAATTTAAATACTAATTATTCAGTTAATTAATTAACTCATAAAATCCTATATGGATTTTTATAATCTCCCTCATATACGTTGTCGTGATATATATTCTATTTGGATCAGATCTGATTCATCTGGATAAAATTAAGTATATATAAACCAGATTGATCCATGAAAATAATTAAATCAATTTATATTGTTATTAATAACTTTACTATTGCTAACATACTTCACTAACGTCATTGCTTGCCAAGCAAAACCCAAAGACTAAATTAACTGAACTGCAACAAAAACGAGAATTGCTCGATCATCAAATTGACAAGTTAAAATTAAAAATATCACCAGCTAATATTGTACCAATTCCCAAAATTTTTATTGGCCGATCACGTCTAAACCTTGAAGAATCCGAATCTGATCGATGGGTAATTGAACCCATGCTAAAAATACATCTAGTCAAACATTTTAACATAATTACTGAATTTCGATATAACGGTTATGAAGATGCAAATTCAAAACTTAAAGGATCCGGTATTGCAGTGAGAGTTGAACTATCATATTAATTAACCTGGATACTAAACATGCAATTTAATTATAAAAAAATATGGGAATTTTTAGATCAAAACTTGGATTAATTATAATTTCTCTACTTATTTTCACTGAATGTATTAGCCAAGAGAAAACAAAATTAAAAATTTATATAGACGCAGATTTCTCGAATCATTTGGAAGTATAGGCAAAGATGATTATTCTCAGGAAAGTAAGAAAATTTCAATTATAAACGGATGGTTACTCTTTCAACTCAGTAAAACTGAAATTATTAACTATAGAAATAATTTACTGAAAACCGTAACAATTTTTATGGTTTCATTGTTAATTATATTTTTAATTATTTTTAAAAAAATAGGTGATGAAATTATAGTTAAACCTCAAGAGCAATTACAACAAGCACGAGATGAAATTGCGATAAACACTCAAAGACTGGACTTAGCGATTAAAGCATCAAAGATTGGTATTTGGGACTGGGACATTGAAAAGAATAATTTAATCTGGGATAACCAAATGTATAAATTGTATGGAATTGATAAAAATAAATTTACTAACGCATACGAAAGTTGGCTAAAAAGTTTACATCCTGATGATAAAGAAAGAAGTGAAATTGAAGTGCAGAATGCTTTAACTAAAAATAAAGAACTCGATACAGAATTTAAAATTTTAAAAGCTAATGGTGAGATTCGCAATATAAGAGCACTAGGTACCACCACTCTAGACAGTGAAGGCCACCCACTAAGAATGACCGGTGTAAATTGGGATATTACAAATGAAAAAAAAGTCGAAGCAGATATTAGCGATTCAACCGTTGAAGAGATAAATTTCCCGACAATTGTAAATGAAATTATTGATAGCTTGAAATTATCGTTTGATGATAAACTTGAATATAAAATTAATATATCTGCAAATAACAAAGTGAGGTGTCAGACTACAAGAGTAATTCAAGTCTTAACAAATCTCATTTCCAATGCCATAAAATATCAGGATAAAGATAAGCCTCAAAATTATGTGTCTATTAATATTTCTGATTACAAAGAAGGTGCACAAATAATAGTGGAAGATAATGGGCTAGGTATACCTGAAGAATATCATAAAAAAGTTTTTTCAATGTTTGAGCGATTTCATCCAAATATTTCTTTCGGCAGTGGACTCGGCATGTCTATTATTAAAAAACATATCGACGCTTTAGGTGGCGAAATTATTTTCACAAGTTCTAAAGATGGAAGTAAATTTACTTTAACGATTCCAAATAGAAGTTAATTAATTAATTTTTTTTGAAGCATACCTGACAAATTTCACAGAATCTCCCATCACACTTTCTAGCAGGACATTTTTCTCTGCCAAAATAAATTATTTGCAAATGTAAATCATTCCAGGATTCTTCTGGAAACAGCCGTTTTAAATCTTTTTCCGTTTGCACTACATTTTTTCCGCTACTTAATTTCCATTGTTTTGCTATTCGATGAATATGAGTATCAACTGGAAATGCGGGAAATCCAAATCCTTGTGACATAACTACAGATGCGGTTTTGTGCCCTACCCCGGGTAAAGCTTCAAGATCTTCATAATTATCAGGGACTTCTCCGCCATGTTTCTCGACCAATATTTTAGATAAGCCGAATATTGCTTTAGACTTTGCCGGTGATAGACCACAAGGTCGAATTATTGATTTTATTTTTTCTACAGATAATTTAATCATGTCATACGGATTATCAGCCAGTTTAAATAAATGCGGTGTGATTAAATTAACCCGAACATCCGTGCATTGCGCCGACAGTAGCACAGATACTAGCAAAGTATAGTTATCATTATGATTAAGCGGTATCGGTGGTTTTGGAAATAGCTCAATAAGTCTTTTATGGATATAATTTACTCTCTCTTCTTTTGTCATGAAAACAATTTGTTTATTATAAAAAATTGACTCGATAAAAATATAAGTCAGGTTTTCTTGATAAAATAATATTATGAGCAGCCAAAATATAAATTCCCTACCTTACAACCCAAATGAACTCAGTCGTGAACTTAAACGTCACTATATTTCTGCAAGTGAGGTTGACATTACACAAATGCTAAGGGAGCTTAGCCTCAATAATCTCGATGGTCTATTTTCACACATACCGGAGGATATTAAATTTAACAGTGAAAATTTTAAAACACCGCATGAATTATCTTATGAATCTCTACAAAACAGACTCTCCGAAATTGCCGATAAAAATAATATATGCGAATCTTACATCGGCGATGGCCTTCCAGATTATTCTGTAAATGAAATTGTCCCTTTTGTATCCGATATAAGAACATTAACAACTGCTTACACTCCCTACCAACCGGAAAGAAGTCAGGGAACTTTGATGTCACATTGGATTTACCAATGTATGATGTCTTCCCTAACCGGTTTTGAAGCAATCAACTCTTCTTTATATGATAGAGCAACTGCTATCTTTGAAGCTATCTGCACCTCTATCAGAATCAAAAGAAAAACTGATACCGTAATTGTTTCTAATGCTTTATATCCAGGCGATATTGAAGTTTTAAATACTTTGGCAAGTGATACACAAATTAAAATTATCTATTCTGCATTCGATTCTAAAAATGGCTGTATTGATTTTGAAAAATTAAAAACCTGTGCTGAAAATATAGGTGACAAACTTGCAGCAATTATTTTCCCTCAAGTTAATGCACTCGGGTTACTTGAAGATGTCGACCGACTCACAAACTTATGTTCAGATTTAAAGGTAAAGAGTGTAGCAGTCATTGACCCAATGCATTTATCTAAAGGTGGTCTAAAACCTCCTACTGAATTTGGTGAAAATGGTGCGGACATTTTAGTCGGTGAAGGCCAACACTTAGCAATCGGGCCAAATTTTGGTGGACCCGGACTGGGTGTTTTCGGTGTGAGAATAAATCAAAAAAATAAAAACGATATCAGATCCACACCTGGTAGGTTTGTCGGAAAAGCTAAAGATATTAACGATCGAGATTGTCATGTCATGGTACTGTCTACTCGTGAGCAACATATTCGAAAAGAAAAAGCTACTTCAAATATTTGTTCAAATCAGGCATTTCTGGCAACGCTGGCCGGTGCATCTATTCTTGCACGAGGTGAGGACGGTATGGCAAAAATTTGTCAGCAAGCGCAAACAAATGCACAAGAAGGCGCTACTAAATTAACATCTATCGATAATATTAATCTAGTCTATCCTGATCGCCAATTTTTCAATGAAATACTTATCGAACTTCCTAAATCAATTCCTGAATTAATACAAAGCGGTAGTAAATTGAAAATTCATATCGGTGCTGATATGTCTAATCGCATACCGAATAAAAAAGGAAATTATTTAAAATTATCTTTCACCGATAAAGCTGTAGATATTGATCGGTTGATAAACTTTTTTAAAACTGAATTAAATTCTGATCAAAATTCTGAGAAATCTACTATACCCAAAATTTCAAATTCACAAAAAAGATCCGGTTCAGTTGGTCTACCGAATATTCCGTTAGAGGAAATTAAAAGTTATTATAAAAAATTAGGTGAACTCAATGCGACTCCAGACGATGCCTGCTACCCACTCGGTTCCTGCACCATGAAATATAACCCATATATCAATGACTGGGCTGCTGCCTTACCTGGATTTACTGATATTCACCCGCAGGCACCATTAGATGACATTCAAGGAAGTCTAGAAGTTTTGTATGAGATCGAAGAATGGTTTAAAAAAATTACTGGGCTAGCCGCTGTGACAACTCAACCTGTTGCAGGTGCACAAGGGGAGTTACTCGGATTAAAATTATTTCAGAAATATCACAGTTCCAACGATGATAATAATCGTGATGTAATTCTAATTCCAAAATCTGCTCACGGCACAAACTTTGCAACCGCGACAATGGCAGGATTTAATAATGATCCAAACAATAAAGATGGCGGCGGAATCGTTTACCTTGAAGCAAATGAAAAAAGCCAAATCGATTTAGATGATTTGGATAAAAAAATTGCCCACTACGGTAAAAGAATCTGTGGCTGCATGATTACAAATCCAAACACCTGCGGAATTTTTGAAACGAAATTTAAACAAATTGCAGAAAAGATTCATGCTGTTGGTGGACTTGTTTTTATGGACGGCGCCAATATGAATGCCATTGCCGGTTGGGTAAATATCGGTGCTATGGGAGTCGATGCGATTCACAATAATCTTCACAAGACCTGGACAATCCCTCACGGTGGTGGCGGCCCGGGTGATGCAATTGTTGCAGTCAGTGAAAAGTTAGTTGAATTTTTACCAGGTTACCAAATTAAAAATGAAAACGGTTACTTCAAACCGGTAAAGCCATCAAAGAGTATCGGATCGTTTCATCGACATTGGGGAAACTTTGCCCACAAAGTTCGCTGCCTCACCTATCTACTGAGACTCGGCAATGAAGGTATCAGACAAATGACTGCATTGGCTGTCCTTTCTTCGAATTATCTTTATTCCAAATTAAAAAGCACCTACCCTGCACTGCCAACAGGAACTGATAATGAACCGCGAATGCATGAATTTATTCTCACATTGACCGATGAAGATTTTGAATTATTGTCATCAATAAACCTGACTAAGCCTCTTGCCATTCAACGCCTCGGAAAATTATTTTTAGATTTTGGTTATCATGCACCGACAGTTGCCTGGCCGGAAGCACTCGGTTTAATGATCGAACCGACAGAAAGTTATGACAAAAAAGAATTAGATCGTTTTGCCAAAGCCGTTATTAAAATGCTGGAACTGATTCGAGAAAAACCTGAAATCATGATTAAGACGCCAATGTTTACTCCAGTCGATAGAACTGATGATGTCGCAGCAAATAGAAATTTAGTGCTACATGAAAAAATTATTTCTCTGCCCACAATAAATCAAAATCGTGAAGACCCGGTAAATCTAATTAATCAATCTCCAGAAGAAATTGCTGAGAAAATTAAAGCGGTTTGTAACAAATAACTTTTTGCATCAATTTTTATTTATTGTAGGGCCTCCGCTTGACGGAGTGCCTTTAATTGCTGAGTCTCTGTAGATGGCATCGAACGAGGAGGCTGTTGAAAACAAGTAAGACTACACTTTTGTCATTGCGAGAAGCGAAGCGCCGTGGCAATCCAGACCGTAGAATCCAGATAGATTGCCACGCCATCTTGATGATGGCTCGCAATGACAATAATATATAATTACCTTTTTGCCTTTTTTCAACAGCCTCCAAGTTCGAGCCCTACAAATATTATTTGAAAACATGATATTAAGTTATATTATTAATGGCTTCAATTGGCAACACGAAGCCGGTGTTGGCGGTGGTGGTGAAATGACATTTACAGCTACCGGATACAATGTTGACAATGCCTTTTTTCGTCTAGTTTATACTGATGATCCATTTTCATCAGATTTTGATAATGATAATATCAGCAATTTAGATGAACTTGGGCTAGGTCTCAATCCTTTTGATAATTCTAGTAGTGACGGTGACGCATTACCGGATGATTGGGAAATGTTTTATTTTACTTCCCTTACTCAGGGTAATCTTGACGATTTTGATCAAGATAGTCGTTCAGAAATAGATGAGTATAATAACGGAACTGATCCAACTGATAATGACCATGATGATGATTTGCTTCTAGATGTTTGGGAACTTACGCATTTCCAGACTATAAATAAAAATGGTGGTGGTGATTTTGATAGTGACGGGTTAACAGATCGAGTCGAATTTGTTAATGGCAGTAATCCAACGATAAAAGATGCTCCACTTCCACCTGTAATTGTTACAACACCCGGCAGTTATTTCGGATCAACTGTATTGCAACTTACCAACCCCAACTCTTTTGGTCAAATAATATATACCATTGATGGTAGTGAACCCAATATACAGTCATCTATACTTTCAGGTAATGAAGATGTAAATCCACTTACATTCGACAATGCAATTTTCACACTTAAGGCAAAGATATTTCATTCTGGTGCAGGCCTAAGTTCAACTGTGAGTGCAGCCTTTAATATTAAATATTCTGCTACTCAATCTCGTAATGTCTATTTTGGATATAACACAAACGCAACAGGAACAATAGCTTCCATATATACATATGATGAAAAAATAAATACATTTGTAGATGGGAAATACCTCTCAATGGGAAAGGGCTGGATTGATAACGATGAAGTTGGATTCCATTCAGATTTAACAGTTCTAGGTAATTCATCATCTATTTACCATGTAACAACAAGCGTTCAAATAGCTACGACTCAATATCCATTGATTGGATTTACAAAAAATGATACTATAGCATTATTTGCTGCTAATGAATTTTATAGTATAGGGAAAGGATGGATACATGATAAAAACATTTATAAGCCAGATTTAAATATTTCTGAAAGTGAAATAGGAAATGTCTATTTTGGTAGTAAAATATTTCCACTACAAGCTCAAGGATTTCAAATTTATACTAATGATTCTGCAACCTTTGATCCAGGAAAATTTGTATTTCTCGGCAAAGGTTGGGTAAATATATCTGGAAATAGCCAAGTTCCAAATAGCTTTATTCCTCATCTTAATAGACCCGCAGAAACAATATATTACGGGCACATAAATTTGACTGGAAGTAATTCAATAATGCTATATTCTCATGATGAAAATTGTTTTTTACCGCAAAATAGAATTCAAGTTGGTAACGGTTGGATCGAAGATTTTAATAAAATGAAAATTGATCCAGCTGAATCAATTGTAAATGATATACAATTTGGTAGAAAAAATTCATTTCCACAGTCTATATTTGTTTTTGCAGATATGTCATTGAATACACTAGATGGCAATACCATCGCTCTCGGTGCAGGAAAATTAAGATCAGCTGTTGAATTTTCCCCTGATATTGTTAATCAAAACTTGGGCAATGTTTGGCTAGGTTCTGCAAATGTAGGGAATCAGATTACATTTCCTCATACCTACAATCAAAGCGATCTATCCTCAACTCTTACTAATAACGGTAACGGCTGGATTTACAATGATAATAGTAATTCTGCTTCTACAAAATTTATGAGCCAAACAATTGCAGATAGCGATGATGATAATGATAATCTTAGTCGAGCAGAAGAAATATTTATATATCAAACTAATCCTGATAATGCAGATAGTGATGGAGATTTATTAAATGATAAATTTGAAATTGATACTAATCAACTTGATCCTTTAACATATAATGATCCAAACGATGATTTCGATGGTGATGGTCTAAGTAACATTGAGGAATTTATACTCGGCTCAAATCCAGGTGTTCTAGATAGTGATAATGATGGTTTCAATGACAATGAAGAATCGCAAGCTGGAACAAACCCTAATGATCTTAATGATAATATAAACTCACCCAATTATAATGCTGATAATGTAGTTGAACTAAAACTAACTATCGGAGATCATAGCGGCAGTCACTCTGAAAGATATGAAATGGTTATTACTCGTGATAGTGATGGAGTAAAAGTTGCTAACGCTGTATCTGCGACTTTTGGTTCTGTAGCAGAAATAACATCACGTCAATTTAGACTTGGGGAATCCTATACGATTGTAGTTAATCACATACAGTCAAAAGAAATTAACCCCGATTATGATTACACTGCTAAAGTAGAATATGTTGATGGACCAAATGAGGATATATTTATATTATATGATGAACAAATGGATGTTTCAGGTCAACCTATTGCTGGCCTATTAGGGATTCATGATGAAGGCACAGAGAATTATGCAAATGGGAAATCAGCAAAAATATTTCTTCTAAATGGCCTATCAGTTGATAAGGATAGAAATGGGTTTTTGACATTCAATGATGAAGATAACACAACTAGCACTAATCCTTATACTTTTTGGATAAATAATGATACTGACACAGATAGTGAAGTGGGCGATGACCCTGATAGCAATAATGCTAATCATTCAGATAATGTCATTAATAGTATTAGAGATTTAGAAGACTTCACAAGATTACACCTAGATATTTCTGGAATGTTAGATCTATTGAAAAATGATGAAATTGAAATAGTATTAAAATATATTAATACTTCAGGAAGTCCGTCAATTAAGCTATGGAAGGCTTTAGATAACAATGGTGGAACTGGCTATCTTGAAAATACTTCAATTGCTCAGCAACACATAAGCTTAGGACAACCAGGAATAATCTCTAATAGTCAAAGCTATGTGATTATTCAGCAATTTTGGGATGATTTACCACTAGGAACCCAAAAAGCTTATTTTCTATTTGAGGGAGTTAATGTTGGAAAAGGTGAAATTATTTTTGAAGTTCAAAAAAATGGGCAAGAAATAGGAAAAGCACCATCAGTATGGCTCGAACTAAAAAATATAAAACAAATGTATCAACGAGCTAGAGCTACACCATCATCAGGTTTTGATCCACCATATGATTTTAGTGTAACCCCATCAATACCTACAGTCTCATGGGAAAATGCATCAGATGGATTTTCATTTGAACAACCTATCAATGAAGAAAATCAAATTATTATTTTTGTTCATGGCTGGAATATTACAAATAATGAATGGCTAAGTTTTTCAGAAACCATGTTTAAACGATTATGGTGGCAAGGTTATAAAGGACGTTTCTGCTCTTTTAATTGGCCAACTCATACTTTATCAGATATTTTTGTATTAGATTCATATAACACTAGTGAACATCGTGCTTGGATATATGGAGAATCACTAAAACAATATGTTACAAGCTTACCAAGTTCTTATGATAAAAATATTGCAGCTCATAGTATGGGTAATATTGTTGTTGGATCAGCTTTAAAAAAAGGCATGATCATTAATAATTATGCATTAATGCAGGCTGCTGTTCCTGCTGGCAGTTATGACGTTAGTGCTTCATTAGATTATGCTCCATTAATTGATGCAGAAAATAATGCAGGACCACTAGAAAAGTCACCTGACCTTGCAAATCCTGATTTAGGTTATCGGGGACATCTTAGTAATATATCTGGACGATTAGTGAATTTTCACAATCGTGATGATTTTGCATTAGCAACTGGCTCTTTGGCTTTTGGTGTAATTCAAGCAAATTGGGAAGCAAATCAGGCAGATTTTAAACCACATGACCCAATTGGGTCAGGTGAATATAGATATAACGGAACAAGTGGGTGGATCACTTTTGTTGTAGATCCTAATCGAAATGTTACAGATCACGAAGAAATGATGTCATTTATTGCACGTTCGCGGACAAGAGCTGTTGGAGCACAAGAAAATGTTTTAGGATCAATTGATGCTGAAATTGACTTAAATTTAGCTCCCTATAATTTTGATAATGATCGTTATCATCACAGTGGTCAATTCAACCTAAACATACAAGAGTTAGATGCTTTTTATCAACGGCTGCTTGAAGAATTGGAGTAATATTTAAAGTGATATGAAAAGAGTAATTCTTTTTCCGACTGTTTTCTTATGCATATTATTTCTAACTATTATTTTGTATTACACAAGTAACTTAGAAAAGTATAATGATAGTAATAGTGAATTAATAAAACTATCACAAAAACAAAAACGCAGTGAAGCCCCCAATACTAACGAAAAAAAGATTAAACAAACTACTAGCAATACTGAAAAACATAAGGAAAATGATATTAGGTGGACGTTACGTAGAGAAAAATTAAAAAACGACCCTAAATTTGAATGGCGTTCAGCAATTAGCTTTTATGGAAAAGTGCTTGATGAAAGTAGAAATGCAATTCCTAAAGCGGAAATAACAATAAAGTGGAATAATATGACAGCACCCGGATCGCATTCCAGAAAAATTTTTAGTAACGATGATGGAACATTCAATTTTAATGGAGAAAATGGTTTAGGATTATCTATTAACATAGTAAAAAGTGGATATAGATTTAATGACAGAATTAATCAAAAAAGATTTGAATACAGCAAGTTCTGGGAAAAAAACTTTCATGAGCCAGATCCAGAAAAACCTGTAATTTTTATTTTACAGAAAAAAAATGATACTGCAGAACTTATTAACCATTATATTAAATTTGATTTTCCAATTAATCAAGAGCCTTTAATTATTGATTTAAAATCTGGAGAAATATCTAGACAGGGTGACATAGTAGTTAAATTAGTAAAAAAAAATATATATAGAAATATTGAAAGCCGTTATGACTGGGAGGTAATTATCTCAATTCCAAATGGTGGGATTCAAGAACATATTGATATATCTAATTATTCAGCACCAACTAGTAACTATCACAAAAGTTTGAAGTATAAATTTCCTGCAAACTTAGAAAAATGGGATTCGTCTATCGAAAAAAGATTATATATTGTCTTTGGATCTTCAAAAATATACGGACGAATAAGATTTCGAGTAAAAGCAAATAGAAATCGATTATATCTAGACTATTATATTAATCCAAGTGGAAGCCAAAACTTAGAATACGAAAATAGTAAAGATATAACTTATAAATATGTTCAATAATAGTAAGATTAAAATAAAGTATAGTTTAATAGGAGTAATTTTAGTTACAACAAGTTTCTTAACAGCTATATATTCAATCTTATGGTTTTATAATCCTTTTCATTTACCTGCAGTAATATCTGATATAGATATTATTTTTGTAATTCTTTTCTACCCGATATCTATTATTTGGGGGATATGTTTAGCATTATCAGTTACTAGAATTATCTTATATAGAAGTGATATAATTAACTATTTATCTTTGCTACAATGTATCCCAATGTTAATACTACTATTAAAATATTTTCGATTTATATAATTGTTATATTCTAAAGCTAGTAAATATAGAATTACTTAAATTTTTTTGAGATCGCAAATATTAACCCTAAACTTATAGTTAATAATAACAGTTCAAATGCTGAAGGCTCAGGAATTACTGTGGAATTAACTACCAAAGAACTATCATAAAGCAATAACTGACTTTGACCTATTACATCGATAGAATTTTCAATTTCTATATCAAATTTAAATTCATGTCCTGCACTGTTATTATTGAAATTAACTATTATATCCACAATTGAAGGGTTTTCTCCAATCCAGACTACAGTTAATTTATAATCGTTTAAATTTATAATATTAAAACCTCGTGATGTAATAGGAACATTTTCGAAATTAATTTCATTTAATTTGGGTGAATCAAATATACTTGAATCAATGAGCATAATATCATCAGTTACATCATATAAAGTTATTTTTGAAATTGCCAGTGTTGCAAATTCTCCAAATGACAACAGATCATATCCAATTGAGAAATCACGATCTGATTTTACATTAACATTGTTATCCAACTTTATAGAAAATTCAGTTAATCTATTAGTTGTATGAAAAAAAGAATAATTATTTTTACTAACACCCAATAAATCAGTTGTAGTTTTACTTGTAGTATGATCAATATTTGCGGCCGACCAATAATATCTATCTACCGAAAATGGTGTGTGTGATATATTGCTATTTTCTTTAACTATAGAATTCTTAATACTTCCATCAGATTGCATAACTGTTGACTCATTAATTGTCTCATCAAAATTAATTCCCTCAGGGATAATAATATCATGACTAAAATGTGAGTCAAAAGTATATGTAAAAATCCCGAAAATTGAATTAATACTTACACCGATTATAATAAAAAAAGAGACGATGTATTTCATTGCGTGAATATATTTTTATTGCATAAAATCGTCTAAAAAACATTTGCGTTATTAATAATTAAGACAAACTAAAAAATTGTTAAAGTAATTAAGTAAATATCCAGCATTACTACAACTGATATAATTCAAAGTCATATTATAAATTAAAGCTCACCTTCCATAAAGCTCAGCTATCTCCGCTAAATATTCCGTCGAAGATTCCTTTAGGTTTTTAAACTGATTTCGAGTATATCTCCATTGCCAATTCCCTAACGAACTCCCCGGAAAATTTAGTCTGGCTTCACTACCGAGGTTGAGTAAATCCTGCATCGGAATTATTGCTAATTTGCTAACTGATCGATAGACCAATCGAATTATATCCCAAGTTACATCATCACCACTGACTCTCAAATATCTGCGCAATTGATCTTTAAATTCATCCGGTGCATTTTCATACCAGCCTTTAGTTGTGTCATTGTCGTGAGTTCCCGGATAAATTATACTATTTGGATTCAGGTTGTGTGGTAAATATAAATTTTTTGCATCTCCTTCAAAGGCAAACTGTGATATCGCCATTCCGGGTAATCCACTTTCACTTAATAACTTTCTAACCGCCGGTGTTATTACGCCTAAGTCTTCAGCAATTATTTTTGCAGAGGGAAACTTTGATTTGATCGCTTTGAAAAATTTTATGCCCGGCCCCTTAGTCCATTTACCGGATCGTGCATCTTTGGCTTTTGCCGGCACACGCCAGTATGATTCAAATCCTCTGAAATGATCAAGTCGAACAATATCAAATAAACTAAAATTAATTTCCAAACGTTTCATCCACCAGTTATACTTATTTTCCTCTAACGTTTTCCAATCAAAAAGTGGATTACCCCAAAGCTGTCCGGTGGGTGAAAAATAATCGGGTGGCACTCCTGCAACTGCGGTAGGTTGTCCATTCGACTGCAATTGAAAATTTTCTGGAAACGCCCAAACATCAGCACTGTCTAAAGCAACAAAGATAGGAATATCTCCAATTATCTTAATATCTTTTTTCGCAGCATAACTCTTTAACTGATTCCATTGCCCAAAAAACAAAAACTGGTAAAATTGATGCATTTCAAACAGCTCTGTAATCTTGTCATTTAATTTTATTTTTGATGCTGTTTTAAAAGATTTAAATTTAACATCCCATTGTTGCCAGGGAACACCGTTAAAATTATCTTTTAAGGCCATAAACAATGCATACGGCTTTAACCAACTTTGTTGCTCCTTTTTAAAAGCTTCAAATTTTCCATATTTTTTTAATTGCTTAAGCCTCCTTTTCTTAAATCGTTTATAGGCTAATCTAAGAACTGGCCATTTTTTTTGATAGATTCCCCCATAGTCTACTTTATCTAATGGCAATTTCCTTAATTCAACTAAATCATTCTGCTGTAAAACCCCTGACGGAATTAAATCATCCAGATCTATTAGATATGGGTTGCCGGCAAAAGCTGAAAAACATTGATAAGGTGAATCACCAAATCCAGTCGGCCCTAATGGACACATCTGCCAATATTTCATGCCAGCTTCATGCAAAAAATCAACCATGCGATAAGCTTCCATTCCGAGTCCCCCAATACCGATATCACTCGGTAATGATGTTGGATGGACTAAAACTCCTGCACCTCTTTCTTTTAACCAATTATATAAAGGCTCACTCATTTTTCTGATACAGTACTATTTTCTATGTTTGATATATTTTCTAAACTTTTGCTGTTTTCTTCAGGGTTTTCATTCTGTGCATTAAAATTTTTGTCCTTTTTATCCGCAGATTTTTCATCAACTTTACCGACAATGTTTTTTTTAATAATTGTTTTATTATACGGTTTAACAAAAAATTTTCTTGGTGGATCAGCATTTAAAATTCCATTTGAAAATTCAACTACATAACCTTCTGTTATAAGCCAGCGGAGATCAGACTGCAGTTGTTTGAGTCTCATCTCATCATCTGTACTTAAAGTATCCTCATTTTCAATTGTTGAATCTGCAGCATTTTTATTTTGTTTTGATTGAGGTAATTTTATATTCAAAAATTCTTTCGGTAGCCTGGCTCTGGAAATTTCTTTATGTTTTTCAATAAACTCTAACAAAGATTGTATTGATGTATTAAAAACAAATTTTTCATTACGAAATTTTCTTCTTACAGCACAAACATAGTTTATTTGCCTTTTCCCTGCTTTACCTACAAACAGTTTATCTCTGATTAGCCGGCTTTTAATATGATTTGAAGTATCAAGAGGAAACCTCACTTGATCTGACAATGCTAATTCTATAGATCTACGAATATTACTGTCACTTTTCAAATCACTTATATGCTTCCCAAATAATCTGACAATCTGCAATTCTTTTACTAATTTAGGTTTAAAATTTGTTAAAAGATATTTTCTTGCATTCTCAAAATTTTCAAATGGATCAACGACATTATCATCAAAAATCTCTTTTAAGGTGTATCGGGTTTTTTTTGCCATTTTTTCAACCCATTCAGAGATAACTTCAGGTTCTTTCACTACTTCAATATTACTGACAAATCTTTCGAATGATATTTTCTGTATTCGAAGTTTATAATGATCCATTAGTATCTGTTGATATAAATGATAATTTGGAGGTGCTAATAACTCACCGGTGGTTGCACATCGATTAACCTGCAAAAAATTACCTTTCGGTTTTTCCACATCTATGGATTCAGATTCAAAAAAATGATCAAACTGTTTTGCCACTGCATGATTAATTGCATCTTCCTCTAATTCAAATGGTAAATTATCAATTATTGAAACATAAAGCGGTAATTGAGTTTTTCCCTCTTCAAATTTACGTTTGATATTAACAAAGTATCGTTCAGGTTTTTCTAAAATTAATCTTGATAATTCAAAAAGATCGTAGGTCTTGCATGATTTTTTTATTGCATCACTGAGCTTCCGAAATGTTAAGTCTTCCGGATAAAATGAAGCAGTAATACTCGGTACAAATTCTTTCTTAAAACTATTTGAAGTCCTAAAATCACGCCTGTTTTTTTGGACGTTTTTTCTTGGGAAATCCCTATTACTTTTAAAATTACCCGAATTATGACTGATTTTTTTTTCAGTTTTACGATCTGAATTACTCCAGGCCGGACCAAAACTAAAATTCTCTAAATCACTCAAATTGATTGATTCAGTTAAATTATTGTCATCTTTTGAACTGTTCTCCTCTGCCATGCTAAAATATTTCTTTCAAATCAAATAGTTTATAACTGATTAATTATAGTAGTGATGTTCATTAATTAAAAATAATGTAATTTAGTTTTATTTCGGTAAAGAATTTTATTGCTACTAAAGTTGAGTCGATTTTATCTATGATCCATAAATTTGCTCAGGTGGTGGAATTGGTAGACACGTACGCTTGAGGGGCGTATGCCGTAAGGTGTAGGGGTTCGAGTCCCCTCCTGAGCACCATTTATTTGTGATATAATGACATTTTTTAATTTTAATATCAGTAGTGATTATTTTATTACTCTAAATTAATTAAACGCGATTTTGTTTTATTGACAAGAAACAAGTATCAAAAGAACTATATCATAAATTTTTTCGATTTAACCACATAATTAAATATAAAATTAAATATTAACTATGAGTGCAGAACAACTTGAAACCGTATTAGCTGAAACTAGATCATTTCCACCGTCTGATGACTTTGTCAATGCCGCACATATTGGGGGTATGGATGCCTATAAAAAGAAATATCAGGAAAGCATAGAAAATCCGGAAAAATTTTGGGGCGATGTTGCTGAAGAACTGCATTGGTTTAAAAAATGGGATACTGTATTAGATGATTCCAATAAACCTTTTTATAAATGGTTTGACGGTGGTAAAACTAATATTTGTTACAATTGTGTTGACCGCCACCTGGATGGAGCTAACGCAAACAAAGCTGCAATAATATGGGAAGGAGAACACGGCGAAGAACGTGTTCTTACATTTCGGGACCTTTATCGTGAAATTTGTAAATTCTCTAACGCATTAAAATCAATTGGCGTAAAAAAAGGCGATCGTATTGCAATTTACTTGCCGATGGTTCCTGAACTGGCGATTGCTGTTTTGTCCTGTGCACGAATCGGCGCTGTACACTCTGTAATATTTGCAGGCTTTTCATCAGAATCTATAAAAGATCGAGTTCTTGATAGTGAATGTAATATTGTTATCACTTCTGACGGTGGTTCAAGACGCGGAAAAATACTACCATTGAAAAAAATTGTTGATGAAGCGGTTGCAGATTGCGACTGTGTCAAAAATGTTGTCGTGGTAAAATGCTCTTCTGGAGCAGAACCGTACCCCTGCGACTTCAATGAAAAACGTGACCTCTGGTATCATGATATCGTAAAAGATCAACCCGTACACTGTCCGGCTGAAGAACTCGATGCCGAAGATATGCTTTTCCTTCTTTATACAAGTGGCACTACCGGTAAACCTAAAGGTATCATTCACACCACTGGGGGCTACATGGTCTATACCTATTTAACCTCAAAATACGTTTTTGATTTAAAACCGGAAGATGTTTACTGGTGCACAGCCGATGTCGGATGGATAACAGGTCACAGTTATATTGTTTATGGTCCACTGCAAAATGCAGCAACCGTTTTAATGTACGAAGGTGCGCCTAATTTTCCGGATGAAGGTCGTTTTTGGGAGATAGTAGAAAAATATGCAGTCAGTATTTTTTACACTGCACCCACAGCTATTCGTGCATTCATGAAATGGGGAGATGAATTTCCGGAAAAACGTGACCTATCTTCTTTGAGATTATTAGGATCTGTCGGTGAACCTATAAATCCCGAAGCATGGATGTGGTATCGCGATAAAATTGGCGGCAATCGCTGCCCTATCGTTGACACCTGGTGGCAGACAGAAACCGGTGGTATTTTAATCACTCCATTACCCGGTGTCACACCGACAAAACCTGGAAGTGCAACATTACCATTTTTTGGCATCGATGCAGCTGTGATCGATGAAGATGGAAAAGAACAACAAGCCGGACTCCTATCGGTACGTAAACCGTGGCCGGGAATATTACGTGGAATTTACGGCGACCCAGAAAGATTTAAAGAAACTTACTGGTGCAAATGGAAAGGCGAATATTATTTCCCCGGAGATGGCGCCCGAAAAGATGATGACGGATATTTTTGGATCGTCGGTCGTGTCGATGATGTGGTTAATGTTTCCGGTCACAGAATTGGTACTGCAGAACTTGAAAGTATTTATGTTGAACATCCAGCTGTCGCCGAATCTGCTGTTATTGGAATTCCACATGAAATAAAAGGTCAAGGACTTGCCTCATTTGTAATTCTTAGAAAAGGCTTTGAAGGCTCTGATGAATTATTAAAAGAACTCAATAACTTAGTAGCACAAAAAATTGGCAAATTTGCCTTACCTGAAAAAATAGTCTTCTCATCTGATTTACCAAAAACCCGTTCGGGTAAAATCATGCGACGTTTACTCAGGGATATTGCCACCGGAAAAGATTTGGGAAATGTGACAACGTTAGCTGATCCGTCAATTGTCGAATCTCTAAAAAGTAAATATCAGGACAATTAAAAATTCCTACTCCATCGAAGTATTAACGTGTACCTGAACAAAGTTTTCGGTCATACTATCCACATTGACGGTAAATACGATATCCATTCGTTCAGAGCCATCACCGTTCGATGCTGACATCACTGTGTAATCTGTGCCTGCCACTGCTGTTCGCCAGGTTTTTAGATCGCTGGAAACTTCGATAGTAAAGACCGAGCTGTTCAGATTTTCTACCCGGTTAAACACCAAATGCATTTTTTTCTGGTCGTCAATAAATGTCTGAGGTGGCAGACTTAACACTACGCCATTAAACGGAATTTCTGCAAACAGGAACTCAGTGAAGTTAGTTAAACCATCCCCATCGGGATCTGCGGTTTGCTCACCTTTTGCATCAGTGAGATTACCAAAATACAGTAATCGCCATTCTTCGTAACGATTCAGAGCTTCAACCGTTACTGTTACTGTCGCCGTTCCTTTCCGACCGGTACCATCACCAATACTGTATGTAAATCTATCCGTTCCGGTAAATCCACTTTTCGGCACATAGGTAACAGTATTATTTAAATTAATAACTACGCTACCATTTGCCGGGTCTGATGTCTCTGTAACTGTCAACTGACTGCCACTTGCACCAGTGCTGTCATTAGTTAACAGATTTAAAGTTACCGGCTGACCAGTACCGATAGTCATCGTATCATCAAGAGCCAGCAGCGGAGCAATTCTATCGCCGTTCAAACTCAATACCCAGACTGCGCCACGCGACGAGCCGCCATCATCGTCACCGTTTGCGCCGACAACAAGTTCGATAAGGCCATCGCCATTGAGATCACCGAGACTGGCAAGCGATCGGCCAAACCGATCTCTATTATGCAACGTTCCCGTAAATCCCCCTGTAAGATCACTGATCTTATGCTGTGTTTTTACCGTGCCGTCTTTATTCAAAAACAAAATCCAAACGGCGCCATGATCATCACCGCCATCCGGATCGAATGGGGTGCCGACAGCGATATCAGTTACACCATCGCCATCTATATCGCCTAAGGATGTGATCGCTTCACTAAATTCAACATCATCGACCAATACTCCGTTAAAGTTGCCCTCTGTAGAACTGATTTTGGAATGAGATTTCACACTGCCATCAGTATCAAGGAACAGAATCCAGACAGCGCCACGATCTGAACCGCCATCACTATCACCGTCAGCCCCGACAGCCAAATCAGGAATCCCATCATCATTCAGATCACCCAGCGCGGCAACATTACTGCCAAACCCATCAAAATCAAACAATGCTCCTGAAAAACCGCCGACCAGACTACTGATCTTCTGGTGATTTTTTACTGTGCCATCGGCGTTAAGGAATAAAACCCAGACTGCTCCGCGAGCAGAACCGCCGTCGTTGTCATCATCGGCGCCAACTGCCAGTTCAGTAATGCCATCGCCATTGAGATCACCGAGCACGCTGACACCTCGACCAAAATGATCACCATCAGCCAACACTCCCGTGAAGCCGCCTGCCAGATCACTTATCTTCTGATGCCCTTTCACTGTGCCATCGGCATTCAAGAACAATATCCAGACTGCGCCACGCGAGCTGCCACCATCACTATCACTCTCCGCCCCGACAACAATATCTGCTATACCATCACCATCGAAATCACCCAATGCGCTCAGCGAGGTGCCAAAATTATCATCATCTGCAACAACACCGGTAAAGCCACCGATCCTGTCATTGATCTCTTGTTGAGACTTTACTGTTCCATCACGATTCATAAATAGAATCCAAATGGCACCACGAGTATCTCCTCCACCATCGGCCGTATCGGCGCCAACAGCCAATTCGGCAATCCCGTCGCCATCCAGATCACCGACCGCAGTTACCGACCGGCCAAAATGATCACCACTGGCCAACAGACCGGTAAAGCCACCGGCCAAATCGCTAATCTTTTGCTGATCAATTACCGGAACAATTAAGCCGGCATCACGAATTTTGGCCTCTCCGCCAGTTATAGTAAACAATATCGATCTGCCGGTTACCGCATCAACATCACTATCGCTACTATCATCATCTCCCTGATCCTGCAGGGTAAAAGACACCCCAACCGGCGGTATCACTTCAATGATATAATCTCCGGGAAAAACATTGTTGAAAACATAAGTCCCATCAGCCTGGCTACGTTCAGTCCCGGCTAATACGTCATCGGCATTGCCGATGATGCCATCCGGTCCCAATTCGATCAGGTTGACTATTACCTTCCCTAATTCAGAGGCTCCGATTTTGCGGATACCAACCCCATCGGTATCGCCCCAGATCATTCCGCTTACCGAGGCTTTATCAGTTACCGTTCCAGTTATGTTAAATTTATACGGATTTTCATCGCTATCTCCATTGTCAATACTGACGACACCGGAAAATATTCCCGGCATACTGGTATCGAGTTGCACGGTAAAGCTGTCACTCTCTCCCGGCGCCAGTTCTGCACCCAGACCCTCTGTCAACATGTATCCGTTTGGCAATGTTACATTGCCAAGCGTCAGCGGCTCTGTTCCTTCATTGACGACATCAAAGATGCGCTTGTTGTTAACTACAACTGTCGACAACATTGAAGTCACAGTAATTTCACCAACAATTGCTACCGGAACATCATTAGAGCTAACGATTGTCCGTTCACCGCTTGGCGTGGTAATTGCCAAAGACCAGTTATCGAGTGATCCATCATCGTCGCCGGACAGATCACTCACTTCGAGAATCCACCTGCCGTTTGCTTTTTCGCCATTAAAGACTGAGAGCGCACCAATTGGCCGGAAAGTCCCGGTAAACGGCGCGACACCGTTAGTGATAGAATCGCTCGCCTGGTCATCAAGAGTGGTATTAACAAAATTGTTGCCACTACTGCCTACCTCCATGAACAAATCGACGCGGGTGCCAGTTGGGCTGATCAAGGTAACCTTGATATCTTCCACGAAGGAATGAGTAATGTTTAAGGTAACATTGACGTCACCGATCAGAGCAGAAGCGGCGCCACCACCGACGAGCAAATTGCCGAAGTCGGTGCCATCGATCAGATCCGGAATAGTAGTATCGGCAACAATTTCCAGACTGTTACCAGCAACTGTTATTTCCGGTTTGGAGAAAAAGCCGACATCAATATTACTAATATTTTTGCCGGTTGCCAAACTAAATATCGAAGTTCGGCCGGTGTCCGGATTTAAGTCACTATCCAAAGTATCATCGACACCCTGATCCTGTAGAGTAAGCAATCCGGCAGGAACTGACATTTGCAAATAATAATCACCTGCAGAAAGTCCGGCAAATGAATAAGTCCCATTCGCTGTACTCCGAACAGATGCCATCAACAAATCATCGCCACCACCTATAACCCCATCGACTCCCGGCGTATACAGATCAACTTTAAAACCGCTGAGCCCCAACTCACCGGTTTCACGAATACCATTCTGATCGGTATCTACCCACAAAATTCCGTCAATCGATGCTGGCAAAATACTATTCAGACTAAGGATCCAAACAGCGCCAGCGCTGCTTGCACCGTCATCGTCGCCAGTTGCGCCCGTGATCATGTCGATCAGGCCATCGCCATTCAAATCACCCAGGCCGGCAACTGATTGACCCATAGAGTCTGATCTGTCCAAATCTCCGGTAAAGCCACCAGTTGTCGCGCTGATTTTCTGCTGCCCCTTCACTGTTCCATTCCGGTTCATAAGTAAAACCCAGACAGCGCCTGTACGGCTTGCGCCATCATCATCACCAGTGGCTCCGACAAGCAAATCCACAACGCCATCGTTATCAATGTCACCCAATGCAGCAACTGATATTCCAAAACTGTCTGAACTATCCAATGCCCCGGTAAAGCCACCAGCAGTACTGCTGATCTTCTGATTGTCCTTTACTGTACCATTGGCATTCATATATATAATCCAGACAGCGCCTGCACTACTTGCGCCATCGTCGTCGCCAATTGCTCCGACTGCGAGATCGACTACACCATCGCCATCCAGATCGCCCGCTCCACTCACCGAAAAACCAAAGGCATCAGATCCATTAAGACTCCCTGTAAAGCCACCAGCCCTGGCGCTAATTTTATGATTTTCTTTCACCGTGCCATCGGCATTCAGTAACAGTAACCAGACGGCTCCAGCACTACTTGAGCCATCATCATCTCCCGTAGCGCCCACAACCAAGTCAACATTACCATCACCATCCAAATCGCCTATAGCGCCGACTGATTGGCCAAAAAAGTCCGAGGAATCCAATACGCCGGTAAAGCCACCGGTAGTCTTACTGATTTTCTGATGCCCCTTTACAGTCCCATCGGTTTTGAGAAAGAGAATCCATATTGCTCCAGCATTACGAGAGCCATCATCATCGTCAGGCGCGCCGACAGCCAGGTCAGATATGCCATCACCATCAAGATCGCCCAATGCGGCAACTGAAACTCCAAAATGATCTGAACTACCTAAAGCGCCAGTAAAGTTGCCAAACGTTGAACTTATTTTTTGATGTCCCTTCACCGTGAAATCGGATCGCATAAATAAAATCCAAACCGACCCACTAGAGGAGCCGCCGTCATCATCGCCGTCAGCGCCAACGGCCAAGTCAATTACCCCGTCGCCATCCAGATCGCCGATCTTAGTTACCGAGGCGCCAAATCGATCTGAACTTCCCAGTACGCCACTGAATTCTCCCGCTGTCCTACTAATTTTTTGCTGTGCTAGTGACCAGCCGACAGGCAGGATCAAGCCGGCATCAATATGGCCTACATTTTGCCCTGCAGTTAGATTTATAAATATTGTTTGTCCTGTTGCTGGGTCAAAATTGCTATCAAGGCTATCATCAGTGCCCTGATCCTGCAGTGTGAAAGTAAGTCCGCCACTTAAAACTTCTACAAAATAATCCCCGGCAAACAAGCTTTCGAATGTATAGGAACCATCGCCTGAGCTTTGTAGAGTGGCAATCTGGATATCATCACCGCCACCGATAGCATTATCCACACCCGGATCAAACAGATTGACTGTTACTCCCGCCAATCCAGACTCCCCATCATTGCGGATGCCATCTGAGTTATCGTCACTCCACACGCTACCGTTTATCGAAGCTGAAAGTAAACCGGTGCCCAATATATCAAAAGTAAATGGATTTTCATCAGCATCATCGCTGGCAATACTAACTGTTGCCTTTAACAATCCAATATCTGATGGCTGAAAGGTAATTTCAAAATGTCTCAAAGCCCCAGGAGAAACTGTTGTAGCAGGTTGCAGGCTAACAGTGAAGTTGGCTGCATCGGCGCCGGAGATGTCTATTACGGGCGCTCCTGTCAGGTTCAATGTACTTGTGCCTGGATTTTCAACAGTGAACCGCTGAACGGATGCAACGGCGGTTATCACATCACCAAAATCAGTGCCATCAGCGACATCCGGTGTCGTATCTCCATCAACGATGTCAATGTCATTACCAGTAATCGCAATTTCCGGAATAGCAGGTAGGCCGGTACCTGAAATATCATAGGTAAATGGATTATCATCAGGATCATCATTGGCAATGCTTACTGTTGCTGTTATCAAACCTGAACCGGTAGGCTTAAAAGTAATTTGGAAAGGTGTCAAAGCGCCAATAGAAAGTGCAACTGCCGGTTGCTGATTTACCGTAAAGTCTGCTGCTCCAGTACCTGACAAAGTGACAGCCGGCGTGGCTGTCAAACTTAATAATGCGGCGCCTGAATTGACCACAGCGAAAGTATGAGACAATGAAATATCGGTTATCACATCACCAAAATTGGTGTTGTCAGCAACATCCGGTGTCATGTCTCCATCGGCGATTTTTATGCCATTGCCCTTAAGTGTGATTTGAGGAACGGTAAGCAGGCCGATATCCAGATTGCTAACCGTCTGACCGAATGTCAGACTAAGAAGCGCTGAGTCTCCTGTTGTTGGGTCAACATCGCTATCAAGGGTATCATCAGCGCCTTGATCCTGCATGGTAGCAGCGTTTTCGCGCGGCGCTACATTAATAAAATAGTCTCCCGGCAATAAATTTTCGAAGTTGTAGAATCCATTCGCTTCAGTTTGCTTTGTTGTCACTAGTAGATCATCGTTACCGCCGACTGCACCATCAGGTCCAGGCTCAAATAAGTTGACAGTAACATCACCCAACGGTAACTCTGCTGCATCCCTGATACCATCGGCGATTGTATCAATCCAGACAACACCATTAATCCCGGTAACTTTGCCGGTATTAATTTTAAGAAGCCAGACTGCTCCGGCATTTGAGGCGCCATCATCATCACCCGTAGCGCCTACTGCCAGATTAATAAAGCCATCGCCATTTAAATCACCCAATACAGCCAATGAACGACCAAAGAAAACAGAAGCGCTCAGCATTCCGTTAAACCCTTCATCAGTCACACTGATTTTCTGCTTTCCCTTAACGGTGCCATCCTTATTCATAAACAAAATCCACACAGCATTTCTTGCGCCTACAGCAAGATCGATAATGCCATCGCCATTCAAATCTTCCAATGTGGCTAACGAGCTGCCCAAGCCGTCAAAACTGCTCAGGGCACCCGAAAAATTCCCGGAGGTATCACTGATTTTCTGCTGCCCTTTTACCGTGCCATCCGTATTCATAAATAATATCCAGACAGCGCCTTTATCACGTCCACCTTCATCATCACCTTCAGCGCCAACGGCGAAGTCAACAACGCCATCGCCATCCAGATCACCTAAAGTAGTTACTGATTTACCAAACAAGCCTGAGCCTGACAAACTTCCGGCAAACCCACCGTTGCCGACAGTGATTTTCTGATGTCCCTTTACGGTGCCATCGGTGTTTAGCAATAGCACCCAAACTGCGCCGGCGTTACTAGTGCCATCATCATCACCCGTGGCACCCACAGCCAGGTCGGTTACACCATCACCATCAAGGTCTCCCAAAGTTGTTACCGAGCCACCAAAAAAATCATCGCCGTCTAACGTCCGGGAGAACCCACCGGAATTATCACTGATTTTCTGATGTTCTTTGACGGTGCCATCGGCATTGAGAAACAGAATCCATACGGCCCCCTTATTTAATCCACGGAAAATTGTATCATCGTCATTAGGTGCGCCGACGGCCAAATCGGGGATGCCATCACCATTGAGATCACCCAAAGTTGCTACCGATGTGCCAAAATTATCACTGCTGTCTAACTTCCCGGTAAATCCTCCAGCTGTCTGACTGATTTTCTGGTCTCCTTTCACTGTGCCATCGCTGTTCATAAATAAAATCCACACAGCGCCTCTACTGCTATTGACTGAGCCATCATTATCGCGTTCAGCGCCAACCACCATATCAGTAACACCATCACCATCCAGATCACCCAATGCGGCTACAGAACTACCAAACATGTCACCACTAAGCAGTGTGCCGGTAAAACCTCCCTCTGTACTGCTGATTTTTTGGGGAGTGATTAACATCCCCGGAGGCAATATCAGCCCTATGTCCTGTGTAACATCTCTCTGACCCTCTGTCAGAGTGAACAGTGCAGTCTGTCCGGTAACCGGATTGACATCGCTATCAATTGCATCATCAGTCCCCTGGTTTTGCAGGGTTATAGTGTTACCGTTTGGTTCTAGCATCAGATAGTAGTGACCCGCTATAAGACTTTTAAAGCTATAAGAACCATCAGCAGCGCTTTGCGTGGTCTCCTGCAGAACATCATCGTTTCCGCCAATCTTACCATTTGGTCCCGGCACGAACAAGTTGATCGTTATGCCGGGCAAGCCTTTTTCCTCTGTATCTCGAATGCCATCACTATTGCTGTCAATCGAAACCAAGCCACTTACCCTTGCAGAAGGCAGACCTATACCGGAAATATTGAAATTGAAAGGATCTTCATCAGTATCACTGTTGGCGATACTGATTGTCACTATTTTTATGCCTGCTTCGGTCGGCTTGAAGGTAACGTCGAATGATGTCGAACCGCCCGCAGCTACAGGAGTATCGGCCTGTTTGCTAACCGTGAAGACCAATGCTCCAGAACCGAACAAGGTTACGACAGTCGAGCCGGTCAATTCGAGAGGTTCAGCGCCGATATTTTGTATCGTAAAAGTAGTTGTAGATGGGCTATCGAAATCGACTTCGCCAAAATCAGTGCCATCAGATTTATCCGGTGTTGTATCGCCGTCAGTAATATCCTGGCCATTGCCGGTGATCGTTATTTCAGCTGCTGTTGACAAACCGGCATCAATATTATGCAGCATTTCTTCTGGTGACGACAGACTGATCAGCGCGGTCTCTGCGGTTTCTGCATTAAAATCGCTATCGACTGTATCGTCAGCTCCCTGATCTTGTAACGTTATGAGAACGTTGCTTGGAGCCACAACTTTCAGATAGTAATCACCGGGTGTAAGGCCGAAGAATCCATACGTGCCATCGGCAGCGCTTTGAACAGTCTTCAGTTTGACATCATCGCCTCCACCTTTTACCGCGTCCGTTCCGGGGCTGAATAAATTAACCGTGATGTCAGAAAATCCTAACTCACCGACAACTCGAATGCCGTCAGCTTGACGATCATTCCATATAATGCCTTCGATCAAGGCCTGCGCCTCTACTTCACCGGTTAGAGTGAATTCAAACGGATTTTCATCGCTGTCATCATTAGTGATTTTAACGACACCGGTAAAAGTTCCCACGACGCCGGTATCAAGAGTTACGGTAAAATCATCACTTTGTCCCGGAGCAATATCGGTCGATAAATTTTCGGTGAGCAGAAAGCCTGTCGGCATGGTCACCGGTCCGGTTTTAAGATTTGCCGAGCCTTCGTTAGTAAAGGTAAACGTAGCTGTCGGCGCCTGCATCTTTTCTCCGACTGGCGCTTTGCCAAGGTCGGTGCCATTGGCACTGCTCGGACTGTTATCGCCGTTAAATATGCTGATGTTATTGCCTGACAACCCTATTTCCGGCAAACCGACTAGGCCGGCATCCTGACCGCCAAGCGCTTCACCGATGGTTAAGCTGAACAGTTCTGATCTGCCGGTATCAGGATGTATATCACTGTCAATGGTATCATCGGATCCGACATCCTGTGCGGTGATTGTGGCGCTGGTCAGTGGCACCACCACAATATAATAATTTCCTGAAGGTAGATTGTCGAACTTATAGGCGCCATCTGCCATAGTCTCAATAGAGCCGAACGGCAAATCATCACCGCCACCGACTATAGCATCGGCAACACCATCAAGCCCAGCGTCGAAAAGATTGACGACGACGTTGGCAAAACCCAATTCTGCCGTATCGCGTATGCCGTTGGCGTCGCGATCACGCCAAACAATGCCGTTGACCGACGCCGGCACCACACCTGTGCCAGCAATATTAAATGTAAACGGGTTTTCATCGGGATCATTGTTGACAATGGTGACTGTCGCCATCTTCAACCCGGCAGTGGCAGGGGTAAAAGTAATTTTAAAGGATGTCCCTGTACCGATATTTACCGGTGAGATCGCCTGAGAACTTACGGCAAAATCAGCAGTATCGTCACCGGACAATGTAACTATAGGTGAACCTGTTAGCAGCAATGGCTGTAACCCGGAATTATCTAAAAAGTATTTTGTTGTCGCACTGCCGCCGGTAAACACATCGCCAAAATCGGTACCGTCTGTTTTATCCGGAGTACTGTCACCATTTTCAATGCCATCGATATTAATGCCGATAGATATCTCCGGGCTGTTAACCAGCCCGACATCATGGTCATTGAGTACATTACCGGAACTCAAGGTAAAGAAAGGCGAACGGAAAACCACAACACCCATTAACCGAACAGACAAATAATATCTACCGGCATCAAGCCTGGTAAACTCGTATCTGCCAATTACATCTGTAACGCTGGTTGAGCTGTGTGTGGTATCATCTCTTGTGCCGATAATACCATCTACTCCGGCCTGCCGAATATCAATGAACTGACCCTCCAATCCGGAATCCCCGCCATTACGGATGCCGTCACCATTCAAATCATCAAATAAGACTCCGCTTACCGATGCAAACGGTTTCAGTTCCAATGACCAGATTGCCCCGGTACTAATCAAACCGTCATCATCGCCTGGCGCTCCGATCACCAGTTCCTTAAAACTATCACCATTAAGGTCATTTGTAATAGCCAATGAGCGACCAAAAAAATCAGAGGGGTCAAGATCGCCGGTAAAACCACCCTCTAACCTACTAATTGGCAACGCATGTTTTACCTTCTTACCTTCTAATTTAGCATCAAACTCAGAATTCAAAAACAATACCCAGATTTTATCCTCAACACTGACAAGCAGATCGCTGATACCATCACCATCCAAATCACCCGGATTCACTATAGCTCTACCAACACTGCCTCCCGGAAAACCAGAGCCGGCAGAATTGAGAGATAATACCGGACCGATTACATAGCCGGAACTTCCAAATGTCGGGGGCAGTCTGGGGTTTGGCTGGCTAAAAAAGGCATCCTCCGGCTTTATAAAGTCCATTTCGAATAACAACACATCATTGGAGCCATTTCTGATCCTGGCGCCAACAGCCAGATCAGTTGTGCCATCTTCATTGAGATCGACAGCCGAAACAGATCGTCCAAACAAATGATAGGGCTCTAATGATTTATCCAGTTTAAGTGCTTCACCAAATTCATTCAGTATCTCATACGATTTGCTTATTTTAACAGGCGTCTTTGTCGTTCCACTTGTAGTTAAGCGCAATATCCATACAGCTCCATTTTTATAATCGGGATCAAATACATCGTCTTTTATGCCATCGTTGGGAGCGCCGACAGCCATGTCGGGAACGCCATCGCCATTAATATCACCGAGCGCTGCAATTGAAAAGCCAAACTCATCGTCTTCTGACAATAAAGGCTCAGAACCGGAAGAAAGTCCGCCATGCGTCTCACTTATCAACTGCGCCTTTTTCACAAACCCATTCGATTTCAGGAAAAGTATCCATACGCCACCTGTATGAAGTTGACGCTCATCATCGATAAAACTGTCACTGAGAACAGGAACACCGACAGCTAAATCAGGCACCCCATCTCTATCCAGATCACCTATAGCAGCTATTGAAAAGCCAAAACGACCGAGCCCGCCATCAACTTCCGGCAATCCATTATCCTTTTCGTTTATCCTCACATGTGACTTAACCTTACTATTCTCGTCCATAAACAATATCCAGACAGCGCCGGTATTTTGATTTGGATTGGTAAACGGAGCGCCGACAGCCAAGTCTGGAATGCCATCACCATTAATATCTCCGATTGAGGTAACCGAAGAGCCAAATGCATCAAATGGCGCCAGATCCCCATCAAAGTTGCCGAAGAGAGAACTGATTTTCTGATGTGACACTACTTCAAACGAAGAGGCCGGGCTATTTTGCGGGATATAAATTACCGTTGTGTCGCCTTTCTCCAATGCGTCAATTATCTTTCCGGGATCAGAGCCCTCAAAAATCTCGATGAAATTATTCTGTAAAAATAGTTGTTTCAGGCTGGTTTTGCCGCTCAATGAATCGATATCCATAATCCGGTTGCGATGGAGATCAAGCGTTTTCAGATTTGCCAAATTTTTTAATGGGCTTAGATCAACAATTGCATTACGGGAGAGACCAAGAAATGTAAGCGCTGCTAAATCTTTTAACGGGTCCAGATTTTTAATCGAATTTTTGTGCAGGTCAAGGATAACAAGATTCGACAGAGCGCTCAATGGACCTAATTCTTGAATCTGGTTGTTGCCAAGATGGAGAACCGTAAGCGCCAGCAAGCCGTTCAGAGGGTCCAAGTTGTCTATTTTGTTGCCATTGAGCATTAGCGTTTCAAGTGACGTCAGACTAATCAAAGGATTCAGGTCACTGATTAATTCATTGTTACCGAGATCGAGCTCAGCGAGATTCGTTAGTTTACTCAAGGGACTCAGGTCAGATATTAAATTGCTACTGAGATTGAGATTTTCTAGCAACGTCAGACCTCCCAACGCGTTCAAATCCTTAATATCGTTGGATGCGAGATTGAGAAAAATAAGTGCGGTCAAGCTGCTCAGGGGACTTAGGTTTTGTATCAGATTGTCGTTAGATATCTGATTATTACTAAGATCAAGTGAAACAAGCTTAGTCAAACTGCTTAAAGAACCTACACTTGTTATAAGGTTAGAACTGAGATCAAGATCGGTAAGATTGACGGCAAATTCCAACCCTTCAAGATTCTTAATATTCTCGTCATCTTTCGCAAGACCTCCGTCACTAGCATCAAGGGTAGTCAGGCTTTCCATTTCAACCTGGGTTATGGGTTCATCAAGTTTTTTGTTTAAGGCAAAAATAATAGCCTTTCTAAGATTTCCGTCAGGTATGGTGACTGATGTATTCTGCGGCGAAAATGTCACCATGGCGCCCTTTCCTTTAAGAACATTTATAATGTTTCTGGCTTCAGAACCTTCATTAATAAAGATAGAATTGTTCTCTATTTTAAGCTTTTTTAAACCGGTTAAAGTTGCCAATGCGGCAATATTACTGATTTCGTTGAAGCTGAGGTCTAAAGAAGTAAGATTCGTGGCAAACTCTAGTCCGGAAATGGTAAATATATTTAGGTAGCTGGCCTCAAGTGTAGTGAGAAGGAGGAGATCGGCATTCGTTAGATTTCTTTCAGGAATGCCTAGCGCATTGCGAATGGCTGTCTCAAGACCAGTGTCAAAAAATTCTACAGTTATAGGTGATTTTTGAGGGGTATATGTAACAGTAACTTCCTTTTTTTCCAGATTATCAATTATATTTCTGGCTAAAGATCCGGCGGTGATGTCGATAAAGTTATTTTCTAATTTCACATCGGCCAGCTTAGTTAGACCGTTCAACGGTAACAGGTCGATAATGTCATTATCTCTGAGATCAAGTGTTGTCAGATTCAGCGCAAACTCAAGCCCGGTTAAGTCAGTAATATTTTTATCTCTGGCATCCAGAGTAGTCAGACCTTCCAGATCGATCCGCGTCAGGCGACCACCAGATTTATTTAGGGCTGTTCTTATTGCCGCTTCCAGCCCCGCATCAGCTATTTTAGTATCATTTGGTTTCTGCGGTATATAGGTAACATTTTTGTTCTGACTCAATAGACCGTCGATAAATTTCCTTGCAGCAGACGTCTCACTGATATCAATAAAATTGATTTCTAATTTTAGCAATTTTAGATTAGCTAAAGGCGCCAGTGACTCAATTTCACTAATATGGTTAAAGCTGAGGTCTAAATTAATAAGTTTTAATAAACTACCTAAGGGCGTAAGGTCAGTAATCTGATTCGCACTGAGATCTAAATCTACAAGATTCTCTGCAAATTCAATCCCATCCAGATTCGTTATCTTTCGAATACTGGCATCAAGAGTGGTTAGAAGAGCGAGATCGGTTTGAGTTAAGTCCCCGTCTGGTTTATTGAGTGTGTGTCGAATTGCCATTTCGAGACCGGGGTCTGGTATGTTTACGACAGGTGGTTTCTGCGGGAAGAATGTAATAGTAGCGTTAACGTTCTTTTCTTTCAGGCTTTTGATAATCGCTATTGCCGCAAAACCCTCACGGATATCAATGAAATTGAGCTCTAATTTTAGCTCGGCAAGCATTGCGAGATCGCTGAGCGGGCTGATCTCTTTTATCCTATTGTTGCTGAGGTCGAGATTTACCAGCTTGGTCAAACTGCTCAATTGACTAATATCACCAATTTTATTGCCACTAAGATTCAACGTCGTAAGATTGACGGCGAATTCTATCCCGATTAAGTTTCGAATGTTTTTGTTTATTACTGTAAGGGTAGTAAGGCTTTCAAGGTCGGACTGCGTCAGTTTGCCCTCAGGTTTGCTTAGCGCCTCTCTGATAGCGTTTTTAAGCTCGTCGTCTTGTATAAAGACGTTGGCCAAATCGAAATTTTGCGGTTCAAAAGTAACTTTAGCGCCGCGATCTTCCTGGATTTTGATAACTTTTTTGGCAGCAGAACCCTCTCTGATATCAATGAGATTGTTCTGTAAATTCAGCTCTTTTAGTAAAGCCAGATCGGTCAACGGATTCAGATCTCTGATCTCATTGGCAGCGAGATTAAGATGGATAAGTTTTATCAAATTAGTCATTGGAAATATGTTACTGATACCATTGCCACTGAGATCGAGATTAGTGAGATTAATCATTTTACTCAAAGGATTTACGTCTTTGATATTGTTGCTGATTAAGCTGCTGAAGCTGCTGAGGTTGAGATCAGTAAGTTTTATCAAACTGCTCAATGGTCTTATGTCACTGACTATATTTTTTGCGAGATTGAGATTAGTGAGATTCTCCAAGCTGTTCAAGGGACTCACATTTTTGATAATGTTGTTTGCGAGATTAAGATCGGCAAGATCCGTCAAATCGCTCAATGGTTTAATATCACTGATATTATTATTCTCAAGATTGAGATTAGTGAGTTTTGTTAAATCATTCAATGAACTCACGTTTTTGATCCTGTTGTTTGCAAGGTTGAGATTTGTAAGTGCAGTTAGCTCGTTTATGGGTAAGGTACGAATATCATTGCCGCTGAGATCAAGATCGGTAAGATTTTTAGCAAATCTCAACCCTGACAGGGATGTTATTTTTAGGTTACTAGCATTAAGAACGGTTAGATTCAAAAGGTCGCTTACCCTCAGATCATCACGCGGTTGACCCAGAGCATCAGATATCGAGTTGGCTAGATTGCGGTCTGAAAACTCGATCACCATATCTGTATTTTGCGGATCAAATGAAACAGAAACTCTAAGATCAATATAATCACCAATTATAAATCCGGCATCTGAGCCATCACTAATATCGATAAAGTTGTTCTCTAAACTTAGCTCCTTTATAAAGGCCAGATCAGCCAATGAATCTATGACAATTATGTTATTTTTTCTAAGATCAAGAACGATAAGATTTGGTAAAGTTCTCAATGGCCTCACGCTTTCGATCATATTTTCCTGAAGGTTGAGATGAGTAAGCGTGAATAGGCCACTGAGCGGAGTCACATCCACGATTTCGTTTGCATCGAGATAGAGATGAGAGAGACGCATCAAACTGATCAACGGACTTATGTTACTTACATCGTTGCCGGATAAATTAAGATGAGTAAGATTCGTCAAGTTATTTAATGTACTTATGATTCTTACATCGTTGCCTGATAAATTAAGATGAGTAAGATTCGTCAAGTTATTCAATAGTCTTATGCCACCGATTCTGTTGTTTGCCAGGTTAAGTTTAGTAAGCTTCGTCAAGCGGCTCAATGGACGTAGGTCACTGTCATTGATAAAGTTGCCTGATAGATTCAGATCAGTAAGATTCGTCAAGTTTTTTAATGGGAAAAGGCTTCTGATTTTGTTATCGCCGGGGCCGGGTTCATCAACATTGCCGAGATCTAGAGTAGTTAAATTAATGGCGAATTCAAGTCCGGTTAAGTCTTCTATATTTTCTTCAATTGCAATAAGGTCGGTCAGTCTTTCAAGATCACTATTTGTCAACGGTCCATTTGGCATACCTAGTCTAATTCTTATCAATAATTCGAGCTTTTCGTCGGGTATAGTGACGATTGTTCCACCTGGATTTTGCGGCTCAAAAGTAACCCTGACTCCGCGTCCTTCAAAACGCTTTATACGGAAGCTGGCATTAGATTTCGGTCCGATATCTAGTCTATTTTGCTCTAATGCAAGACGTGTTAGCCTTGGGGGAATGTCTACCAGCAAGGAGCCTATCTTTAAAATAAGATTGAAATTCAGCAAAAGAATTTCAAGATTTTTTAGAGGGTTCAATGGTGCTACATCCGAAATGAAATTTGATGTGAGAATAAGATTTTTTAAGTTTTTTAGTTCACTCAATGAACTGATGTCACTAATCTGATTAAAAGAAAGATTAAGTTCGATGAGATTCACCGCAAATTCCAGCCCGCTTATGTCAGATATATTTTTTAAACCTGCATCAAGGGTAGTCAGCCTTTTCAGGTCACTGATATCCAGGTCACCGGAAGATTTTCTCAATTCATCTCGTATAGCAGCTTCAAGCCCCGCATCTTTTATGTCGATTACTCTGGAGTTAGGCTCTTGTGGTTCATAAATAACGTGAGCACCATTACCATTTTCAATAAGGTTATCGATGATAAGTGTGTCAGCAGAATTAGCGCTGATATCTATGTGATTTCTCGACACATCGAGCCGGGTAAGATTTGTCAGACTGCTTAACCAGCTTAGGTCAAATATCCCGTTAATGCCAAGATCGAGATTGGTAAGCTTTGTTAGTCCACTTAGCGGGTTCAGATCAATGATTTCGTTGAGAAAGAGATTGAGACCAGTAAGTTTTGTAAGACTTTTTAACGGCTCCAAGTCACGGATATTGTTTTCGCTTAGATCAAGATTGATAAGCATTATTAATCCGCTTATTGACGTCAGGTTACTGATTTCGTTGGCGCCGAGTGTAAGCGTAGTTAGATTCTTAAGATCCTTTAACGGACTTAGGTCACTGATATTGTTGCTGGAAAGCTTGAGATTAGTAAGATTCGTCAGGCCGCTTAACGAACCTGGATTAATAATATTGTTTTGAGAAAGGTTGAGTTCTGTAAGACTATTAAGATTCGTTAACGGGCTGAGTTCATTGATCTCATTATTGAAGAGGTTGAGTTTCGTCAGACTCGTCAGGTCCTGCAGTATATTCAAGTTACTTATCTTGTTGGCGCTGAGATCGAGCTCGGTAAGATTCACCGCAAGTTCCAGGCCTGTCAAATCAACTATATTATAACTGCCGGCAAAAAGTTTGGTCAAACTTTCCAGATCGGCTTGGGTGAGTTCACCGGTAGGTTTCTTCAGTGCTGCCCGTATAGCAGTTTCAAGACCCACATCCGGTATATTCTCTGATGTAGAAAATGGGTCTTGCGGTTCAAAGGTAACATTTGCCCCATTACCTCTGTGATTCTCAATGATAAGCCTGTCAGCAGAACCCATACTAATATCTATAAAGTTATGTTGCAAGGCAATGACCTTCAGCCTGAACAACGGAATCAACTGTTGCAGGCTTTTGATCTTGTTGTTGATGAGGTCGAGATTAGTAAGATTGACGGCAAATTCCAGTCCGGATAAGTCAGATATGTTTTTGTTGCTTGCATTGAGAGTGGTCAGGTTTTCCAGATCTCCTAAAGTCAGATCGCCATTAGGATATCTGGGCAAACTTTCTCGTATAGCAGCTTCGAGTCCAGCGTCCACTATGTTGATTACTCTGAAGCTTGGGTCTTGCGGTTCAAAAGTAACAACAACTTTTTTGGCAAGAAAATTATCGATGATATTTTTGTCAACAGAACCAGCGCTAATATTTAATGAATTGTTTGAAACATCCAACTGTTTAAGATTCGATAGATCACGTAATGGCAGCAGTTCTCCTATCCCGTTATAGCTAAGATCGACTTCAACAAGCCCCTTGATATTACTTAACGGGCTTATATCACGAATATCGTTGCCGGCAAGATCGAGACCAACAAGCCCCTTGATATTTCTCAATGGGCTTATGTCACGGATATCGTTGCCGGGTAGTTTAAGACTAAAGTTAAAACGACTATCTATGGAGCTTAACGGGCTTAGATCGCGAATATTATTATAGCTGAAATCGAGTTTGCTAAGCAGTATAGGTGTCCTTTTGCTAAAGGTAAACAGAACACGAATTTCGTTATGGCTGAGATCGAGAACGGTAAGTTCAGTAAGATCGCTCAACGGGCTTGAGTCACTGATATTGTTGAGGTGTAAATCGAGATTGGTAAGTGACTTCAGACTTTTAAGCGGACTTATATTACTTATATTGTTTTGGTTAAGTTGGAGCTGAGTAAGCGCTGTCAGATCTTTTAACGGGGTTAGCAGGCTGATATTGTTTTCGCTTAGATCGAGATTCGTCAGCGCTATCATTTTTTCTAACCCATTTAGGTCACTGATTTTATTGTCACTAAGTTCAAGTTTGGTAAGATTTGTAAGTCCGCGCAATGGAGCAAGATCATTTATAATGTTAGACGGTAGTTCGAGTTTAGTAAGATCGGTTAGTGTGCTTAGCGGACTTAGGTCACTGACATTGTTGTCGATGATCCTGAATTCACGAAGGGACATAAGACCGCTCAAAGGACCCAGATTACTTACCTTATTGCTCCCAATACTAAGATCGGTAATATTGACGGCAAATTGCAGTCCGGTTAAGTCCTCAATATTTTGAACACCGATAAAAAGCCTGCCGGTCAGGCTTTCAAGATCGCCCTTGGTCAATTTGCCGCTAGGTTTGTTCAGAGCCTTACGTAATACAGTTACAAGGCCTGTATCGGGAATGTTGACGGGTACGGCGTCTAGGCCTTGCGGTTCAAAAGTAACATCAACTTTTTTGGCAAGAAAATTATCGATGATATTTTTGTCAACAGAACCAGCGCTAATTTCTATAAGGTTATGCTCTAACGCAAGTATCTTTAGCCTGGTCAAGGGGATTAACGGGCGCAGGTCTTTGATCTTGTTATTGCTGAGATTGAGGTTGGTAAGATTGACCGCAAATTCCAATCCGCTTAAATTTGATATAGCAAAGCCACTCGCATCTAATGTAGTCAGGCGCAGAAGGTCGGACATGTTCAGATCGCCGGTTGGTTTGTTTAATGCCTTTCGTATGGCAGCTTTGAGACCTGCGTCAGGTACGATAACCGGAGTAGAATCTATTCTCTGCGACTTAAAGAAAACTTTAGCTCCATTGCCAATATGATTATCAATTATAAGCCGGTTAGGAGAACCTTCACTGACATCGATGAAATTAACTTCTAACTGAAGATGTTTTAGCCTGAATAATGGAATCAAGGCATCCAGGTTACTGATCAGATTGAAATCCAGGTTGAGAAGAGTAAGATTTGTCAAACCACTTAATGGGGCTAAGTCACTGATGCCGTTGGAGTTGAGCCTGAGATCGGTAAGATTCTTCAAACCGCTTAATGGTGCTAAGTCACTGATGCCGTTGGAGCTGAGCCTGAGATCGGTAAGATTCTTCAAATCGCTTAATGGGTTTATGTTACGAATTCCAGCACTACGGAGAAAGAGCTCAGTAAGATTCTTTAAACCGCTTAATGGAGTTAGGATAGGGATATCGTTACCGCTGAGATTGAGATCGGTAAGCTTAATCAAACCACCTAATGGCGTTACGTCACTGATATTGTTATCGCTGAGATTGAGATCGGTAAGGTTAATCAAACCACTTATTGGTGTTAAGTTACTGATTTTGTTACCGCTGAGATTGAGAGATTTAAGATTCTCCGCAAATTCGAGTCCAGTTAAGTCCGATGTAGCAGCAAGGCTAAAGTCAGTTAATGTAGTCAGGCGTAGAAGATCGGCCTGCGTCAGGGTGCCAGTTTGTTTATTCAGCTCATCTCGTATATCAGCTTCGAGAGCTGCGTCCGGTATGTTAACTGGTGTAACCTCTGGTTTCTGCGGTTCGAACGTAACGTTGACTCCTTTAGATTTTAAGGCGTCGATGATAATTCTGTTATCAGAACCTATGCTGATGTCGATTAAATTGCCCTGTAAATTAAGAGTCATCAAATCAGGCAAGGAGATTAAGTGCTTCAAGTCATTGATCTTATTATTACCAAGAGAGAGGAATTCAAGATTTACCAGATCACTCAAGGGACTTAAGTCAATTATCTGATTGTCGCCAAGAAAAAGAAAATTAAGTCTTTTTAGATCACTCAAAGAACTCAGGTTGCTGAGATTATTGAGGCGAAGTTGCAGTAAAGTTAGATTGACGGCAAATTCCAGCCCGGTTAAATCCGTTATATCTTCAGCTATTGCATTAAGGGTAGTCAGACTACTAAGATCATTTTGCGTTAGTTCGCCTTCCGGTTTATTTAGTTCCTTTCGTATGACAGCTTCGAGTTTTGCATCGGGTATATTCACAGCGCCTGCCTGTTTATCCGGCAGGAACATGCCGCAACCCAGCAGAAGTATAAGACCGGCAATCAGCCTTAAGCTGCTATGACGGTGGGGAGATATTTTTGAATTTTTGTGCTTTGTTAAAGCACTACCAAGGGAAAACAGAAGATACGAAAACATGTGGTGAGCTTATATTATAAACGATATTACCTGTCAATTAGAAATTGGATATTATTCCGAATTTGAATATTCAAACCCTATAATACTGAGGTCTGATTCTCATCTGATTTACCAAAAACCAGATCGGGAAAAATTATGCGCCGTTTACTCAGAGATATTGCCACCGGAAAAGATTTGGGAAATGTGACAACGTTAGCTGATCCGTCAATTGTCGAATCTCTAAAAAGTAAATATCAGGACGCTTAATTTGAGAATTTGAAATAATATTTTTATTTCAATCAATTCATATCAAAGAGTAGTATCTGACTTAATTCAGGTGCAGTAAATGTGAGTTCGCGTTCATTACTAATAGCGACTCCATCACCTGTTTCTAGAACAATTTCATTTACTAAAATTTCTCCTTTAGTTACTTGAATCCAGACATGACGGCCTCTATTGATTGTGTATGAAATAGATTCTTCCGATTCTAGTTCTACTACTGACAATTCCACATCTTGCATTATTTTAATTGATTTGCTTCGACCTGTTGGTGATGCCAGCAATTTAAATTGTCCATTCCATTCAACCGGGTCAAATTGCATTTCACTATAACTTGGAGTTAATCCGGTTTTCTCAGGTGTAATCCAGATTTGCAGCAAATGTGTAGACTCACTATCCGATGGGTTGAACTCACTGTGCTCAATACCCGAACCGGCAGTCATCTGTTGGATCATGTTGGGTCGAAGAACTGAACCACCACCTGTGCTATCTTTATGTGCGATGGCACCACTGATCACCCAGGTTAAGATTTCCATATCATTATGTGGATGTGTGCCAAATCCTTTACCCGGAGCAATTTTATCTTCGTTGATCACTCTAAGATGGCGAAATCCCATCTGCTCTGGGTCATAATAATTTCCAAATGAAAATGTATGATAGGTATCCAACCAACCATGATTGGCATAACCACGTTCATTTGACTTTCTGACACATATCATCCTTCCGAATTTTATAAGTTACGATCTCGAGAACAAATCGCCGCTATGACAATTCAGCACCGCCTTGAATTTTGTTTCTCGCCCTTAACCGCAACCCATGCAATTTGATAAAGCCGGTTGCATCATCAGGATTGTAATCGCTCTCAACACCTTCCATAGAAGCAATATTTTCGTCATATAATGACAAGGGGGATTTCCTACCGACAGTTATTATATTTCCTTTGTACAATTTTAGCCTAACTGTACCGGAAACATTTTTCTGACTCTGATCAAAAAATGCCTGCAACGCTTCCCTTTCAGGTGCATACCATAAACCGTTATAAATAAGTTCGGCATACTTAGGAATTAATGAATCCCGCAAATGCATGAGCTCTCTATCCATCGTTAGACTCTCAACTTGCCGGTGAGCATGCAAAAGAATTGTGCCGCCAGGAGTTTCATAAACTCCCCTACTCTTCATTCCGACAAATCTGTTTTCAACTAAATCTACTCTGCCAATTCCATGCTTCCCACCGAGCTTATTTAATTTTTTAATCAAATCTGATGGTTTCAATTTTTCATTGTTAACAGAAATCGCATCGCCATTTTCAAAATCTATTTCAACATATTCCGCTTCATCCGGTGCATCTTCGGGAGCAACAGATAATTTGAACATTTTTTTATTTTCTTCGGTAGTCGGATCAAACCACGGATCTTCTAGAATCCCGGCTTCATATGAAATATGTAGTAAATTTCTGTCCATCGAATACGGCTTCGATGCTGATGCTTCGACATCGATGTCGTTTTCCTGGCAGTATTCTAACATCTCTGTCCGTCCGGGAAATAATTTTCTAAATTCTTCGTTTCTCCACGGAGCAATAATTTTCATATCACCGGCAAGAGCGGCAAAAGTAAGTTCGAACCGACACTGATCATTGCCTTTTCCAGTAGCACCATGACCGAGAGCAGTAGCCTTTTCTTTTTGAGCTATTTCAATTTGCGCTTTGGCTATGAGTGGTCTGGCTATAGAAGTCCCCAAATAATATTGTCCTTCATAAATTGCGTTAGCTCTCATCATTGGAAAAATAAAGTCCGCAGCAAATTCATCGACTAGATCAAGTGTATAGTGAGCAGATGCACCTGTAGCTTTTGCTTTCTCTTCCAATCCATCAAGTTCCTCTTCTTGCCCAACATCAGCGGCAAATGTCACTACTTCAGCATTATAGTGATCTTTGATCCATTGCAGAATCACAGAGGTATCAAGTCCGCCGGAATATGCCAATATTACTTTCATAAATAATTTAATTTAAAAGGAATAGTTAATAAATGCCTATGCTCTTAGAGAAAACAAATTTGGCTTAAAAGTAAAAATCTATTTTTTAAAAAGATAAGATTCCATACAATTCAATCTAATAATGAAAATTTTAATCAATGCTTTGCTACTTATCCTTTGCACAATTCAAACTGCATGCAGTGACGAATCAACCAGACTGGCATCTACAAATGATGATTATAAGCCAAATGGCTTTGATGTTTCTAACTCAATAATTCCGATTGACGAAATTTACCATGGTGGCCCCTCGAAAGATGGCATCCCGTCGATTGATCAGCCAAAATTTATTAAACCTGCAGCAGTCGATTATTTAAAAAATAATGACATGCTAATCAGTTACACAGTTAATAGTGAAACTAAAGCTTACCCTCTAAGAATTTTGGTTTGGCATGAAATTGTTAATGATCAAATCGGTGAGACTAAAATCGCTGTTACTTACTGTCCCCTTTGTGGCACTGCGATGATTTTTGATAGAACATACGAAGGAAAAACATTAACATTCGGAGTATCTGGACTTCTCTATAATAGCGATGTCTTAATGTTTGATCGTCAAACCGAAAGTCTGTGGACACAATTAGGCATGCAATCTATTTCTGGAAAACTAGTTAAAACGAAACTCAATTGGCTCAATGGTGAAATGATGAACTGGCAGAGCTGGAAAGAAAAATTTTCCAACGGACAAGTTCTTTCAACTGAAACAGGTTACAACAGAAATTATGCACAGACCGCCTATGCAGGTTATGAAAAACAGCCAGACCCAATGTTTCCAGTAAAAATTAGTCGGAACGATTTATCGAATAAGGACTGGGTTATCGGCTTTTTTATCGATAATAAACCAGTTGCGATATCAATAAAAGAACTGCCCAATAATAAAATTCAAAAGAAGATATTTGAGCAAAATATCACTGTTATTAACAACTCTGATAACAAATTTATTGAGGTAATAAATGCAGATAAAAACCAACAGTTACCAGTCGTACACACCTATTGGTTTGCCTGGCAGGCCTTTTATCCGGATACAATTTTACTTGAACCCTAAACAGTTATTCACAATTATTACGTTACTTTCTGTCGACTACTCAATCAATTATTTTAAATTTTTTTACAATCCCACTTGACAGTGGCATGTTGATTTATAGCTTTTTTATTTTCGTTATAACCAAAATAATTATTAATCATAAAAAAAGGAATAAATGAAAGTTACAATGCGTTCTCAGATAATGACCTCAGTAATATGCCTGTTGATAACAGCCACTAGCTATGCGGCAGTTACAACAATCCAACCAAATGAAGCATCCAGCGGTGATGTATTTACTTATGCATTTCCTGAAGTAAATGCTGGTTTCGGTGCTCCCGGACCTACAACACCTGATGATTTAAACTGGGATGATCCTAATGATTTTCCAGTGAATAATATAATTACAATTGCTGATACAACTTCTAGAAATACTGGTGATGCAACATTACAACACGATTCGCACACGTTGATTAAATTTGATTTATCTTCAAGTGGTATTTCTTCAGGTGATGTTACCAGTGCGAGAATTGGGTTGTGGGCAGCTGATGGAAATACTGCTACTGGCGGCGTATTTGCTAATCCAACAGTTGTCAATGCTCTCGTTGTAAATGTTAATGCGATAACTCAAGCATGGGATGAAACTACTGTAACTTGGAATACTACTCCAACAGTAAACGGTACCGCCGCATCACAAACTATTATTGATGGAATAAGCCAATGGTTTTGGTTTGATGTTTCAACTTTAATTGGTGACTGGTTAGACACACCAGCCAACAATAACGGTGTTGCTCTTTCCTTAACTGGTCCATTCACAGTTGCCGGAGCTGAAAATTTTGCTCCCTTCGATAATGCTGATCCGTTTGATGGTGAGTTATTTGTAGCATCAGCATTTGTTTCTTCAAGTGGGACTGAGGCATTTAGACCAAAAATTGAAATTACTACAGTTCCTGAGCCATCAACATATGCTCTAATTTTTGGAGCAGTTGCAATTGGTTTAAAATTTTCATTATGCCGCAGAAAATAATTAATAATTATTTTTAAATAAATATTTAAACGCCCTACAATTTCAGTAGGGCGTTTTTTTTGCCTTAGATAGCGTCTGCCATAATAATTTTCCGAAATAAATTAGTTTATGCAATTAATGGACGTAAGTCAGATAGATTGCCGCACTCTGCTTTCGCAGAGCTCGCAATGACAATTAGGCATTTACTTTGTCATCGCGAGGAGCAGCGCGACGTGGCGATCCATGACTTTTTTTCTTTTTTTAAACTTCTTTTTGGAAATTTATTATGGCAGATGCTATAAAAAAAATTTAACCAAATTGACTGTCAAACTTGACAGGTGTAAACAATCCCATATAGATCATTTTCGAAAATAAATTTTAGGGGTAGTAGCTCAGTTGGTTAGAGCGCCGGCCTGTCACGCCGGAGGTCGCGAGTTCGAGTCTCGTCTATCCCGCCATTCGACTACGCTTTTATCAAAGCTTCGCTCATGGCAGGCCATCCTTAATCTGATTTGTAATACTTCGCTCATGGCAGGCCATCCTTAATCTGATTTGTAATACTTCGCTCATGGCAGGCCATTCGTATTAATAATTACCATAGCGAAAAATTGTTGATTAGTCGAATGCCCTGAGCCTGTCGAAGGGCCGATCATTCTTCCAATTAAATCCAAGGACAATTACAATATGACGCATCTCAAATATCTGATAGTCGAATGCCCTGAACCTGTCGAAGGGCTATATTATGTTTATATACTTTACTGTAATAATGATTCTTTTTATGTGGGCTTCTCAAATAACGTAGAAAAAAGAATTAAAGTTCATCAATCCAATAATGGAGCTCGTTACACCAAACAAAATAAACCCATAAAAATTGTATACGTTGAAGGCCCGTTACCTCAAATAGATGCTGTTAAGCGTGAGCGTCAAATCAAGCGATGGTCAAAAGCTAAAAAAGAAGCATTGATTCTTAGTGATATAATCAAGCTTAAGAATTTAAGTTCGGGTAAGTAGAAGCTTAGTTTCGTTTTGCATGGCAAAACTATGGCGTGATGTCACGACATAGCTCGAAGAGCGTCGTCGGATGTAAAGTTCAATAGCAATAAATAACGAATATATACTGGTTCTGGAAAATAATTTCACAATGTAATTTGATAAATTTTACAGGCTCAATTTAGATAGATTACTTCGTACAGCCGTCGTAGCCAGAGGCTACTATGGCGTAGTCGGCTCGCTTTGCTCCTCGCAATGACAACGGTGTTTTCATTTGTCTTTGCGAATTCGACTTTAGTCGAATGTGGCAATCCATCTAAATTTTTTGTGAAATTATTTTCTGAAATCAGTATAATGTTTTATGTTTACATTCTTGAAAGTGAATCGTGCCTAGGAAAGTTTTATACAGGATTTACCACTGATCTAAAAACAAGATTAAAAAAACACAATAATGATACCTCAGGATATACGGCAAAATTCAGACCATGGATTATTTCATGGTATTGTGCTTTTAATAATGAAAAAAATGCCCGTAAGTTTGAATTGTATTTAAAAACTGGATCAGGTAGAGCATTTATTAAGAGACATATTTAGTAAATTGAATCCAAGTTTGTTATCAGTTTTATAATATTTCGCTCAAGCAGGCCATCCGCCTTTAAATATTCCTATAGCTAAAAATTGTTGATTAGTCGACTGCCCTGAGCTTGTCGAAGGGCTGATCATTCCTCTTAAAATAATCCAAAAAAATGAAGATATTCAAAAACATTACAGAAAACCCGACCTAGAGCAAAAAGTAGCGGAAGACACCCCCAAATATAAAACCAAACCCAAGAAAAAGAAAACCTCGAAATAAATTTCTAAACGTTAACCAAGCAATATTTTGTGAATGCAATAAACAAGTTTGCATTAATTATATTAAATTTTATTGCTACCCCTTATATTAACCCAACAATCAATACGCATTCAACTCGAAGCTAACTGCTGAATAACATGTCTAACGAAATAATAATTGCTCTAATCACTGCATTTTCAGCATTAGCGATTTCTTTATTGGGATTTATATATTCTGTTGTAAATGCGAGATCAACATCACGCAGAAAGATAAAAAATGAACAAATAAAGAAAAGTGTTGAAAGCCTAAATTTGACAATAAAACTAACTCAGTCTTTTCGTAATTCTATAATAGTCTTACTTTCATCTGGTTTTGAAACAATTACAGCTGAAGAAGCACTTGAATTAATATCTAATAAAATTGAGGAAGTTATGAAAGTTAGTGAAAAAGTAAGGCCCGATTTAAACGATAATGAATGGAAAGTATATCATCATATTAAAAATCAATTCATAAGTGTTAGTCAGTTGTGGAATGAAAAACTTAAAGGCAAATCGTTTGTTTCAGATATTCCAAAATCAGATAGGGATGAATTACAAATATTAAATGGAAAAATGGCTGAGCATGAAATTCGATTACAGCAATTGAAAAATGAACGTATCGTAGACCTTCTGTAGATTTACTAGTATGGTAAAATCAAAATATGTAATATTAACATTTAATGTCGATTCCAATGACGTTAAACTTCTGTCACGCTCATTATCTAAAGATGTATATAAAATTTTGGGCTCTTTTAGTGATATGGAATGCATAAGCATCATAAGAAATCACAATATCGACTTAATCATACTAGGTGTATATATTGATAGTTTGAGTGGCATAGAAATTTACCATGCATTAAAAGCAAAAAAAGAAACCCAAACGATTCCCATAATAATTCAAACAAAATTTAACACAATGGTTGAGAAACTAACAGCTCTAAGATTGGATATTGCTGATTATATATTTAAACCGATGAATATAGATATAGCCACGAATAAAGTGAAAAATCAAATTAAGAATATTAAAGTAAGACGACGTATTACAGAATTAATTTTAGAAAATAAATTATTAAGACAACAAATCGAAGAAAGTAAAACAGAAGAAATTAAATCAACATAATTTACAGTAATATAAAATAGAATAAATCACAGATTACTATACAATTACAAAATTGAATAATAAAGACATACTAATTTTAGTCGTTGATGATCTACAAGGTCAGGCTATTGAGATAAGTCATATACTAGAGAGTAAAGGTTATAAAGCATTAGCTGCTTTTAGCGGTACTGAATGCCTAAGTATTATTAAAAAACATCAAGTTGACCTTGTATTAATTGATATAGTGATGCCTGACAAAAATGGTATTGATGTTTGCCATCGTTTAAAAGCAATGGAAATCTCTACAGAGATTCCGGTTATTATTTGTTCAGCATTTGCCGATAGAGAAACAATACGCCAAGGATTTTGGGCTGGTGCTGTTGATTACTGTGTTAAATCAATAAAAAATAATGAAATCTTAGCTATACTTAATACCCATATTGGATTTATTAAATTACAAAAACGTTTATCAGAATTACTTTTGGAAAATAAACTATTAAAACAACAACTGAAGGAGATTAAAAAGATGGTGTAACACCACCAAATTTGTAAATTTTTATAAAGTATTTGGCAGTTTACGACTAAATTTAAAAAAAATGTAAATAAGATTAATTTGTATACACTAAGTATGATCTAATTTTGACAATGTAATATTTTTTCTTACATTGTAATACATAATAGCATCCCCAGCATTAATTAATTCCAGTTTTCTTCACAAAAATTTTATAGCGGAATTAACGAACCTGGGGATATTTTTTTTATGAACAAAATTGCAATATTAATTGATGGCGCATTTTTCCTAAAAAGACATAATTTTTTATACCCCCCAATATCGCATTTTGATGCTGTGAAAACAGCTGATAACATGATGGATATGACCAAAATGCATTTAGATGATTCCAATAGTCAACTCTACAGAATTTTATATTACGACTGCTTACCCTTAGATAAAAAAGCTCAACATCCAATTACAAAAAAACAGATAGATTTTTCTAAATCTAAAACTGCAAAGTTCAGACATGAATTTTATGAAATTCTTAAAAAACGAAGAAAAGTTGCACTCAGACTTGGATTTTTAAGCGATAGTGGAGGATGGATACTCAACGCAAAATGCGTAAAAGAACTAATAAAGAATAAAAAAAAGGCTGCAGATATTACCGAGAAAGATATTAAATATAATACCACTCAAAAAGGTGTAGATATGAAAATTGCCGTTGATATTGCATCACTATCCTACAAACGACACGTAAACCAGATAATATTAGTAGCTGGTGATTCAGATTTTGTACCAGCAGCAAAACTAGCAAGAAGAGAAGGTATAGATTTTATACTCGATCCAATGTATAACAATGTAAATCCTGAATTATTTGAGCATATAGACGGATTAACTTCCAAATGTCCAAAACCCGATAAAATTCGTAGACCTCAGGAAAAAACATAGTACAAATACTACTTCCAATTTATTTTTATTGATACATAATCACTCAACACAACCGACCTCCTAAAGGAGGGAGAAGAAAAAGGGGTCAGGCTTTGATGTTTGGTGTTGACGCAAAGAATTTATTCTGTATCTTTGATTTCCACAATGCCAAGAAGTCCGCGAATTGAATATGAAGGTGCGAAATACCATGTGATTAATCGTGGGAATTACCGTCGAGATTTATTTAAGGTTTATAAAACAGGTGAAGCGTTTGAGGAAATTTTGTTTAAAGCATGTGAGCGCAATGACTGGATATTGCACGCCTACTGTTTGATGAGCAATCACTATCATTTATGTATCGAAACCCCGCATGGGAATTTATCGATAGGCATGCAGTGGCTGCAAAGCGTGTTTTGTAATCGGTTTAATAAATTTATCAAAGGCCGAGGACACGTCTTTCAAGGTCGATATAAAGCATTATTAATTGATCCGGATGATTCTTACGTGGGCTTGGTCAATTATATACATCTGAATCCAGTAAGGGCGGGACTGGTGAAATTGGAAGAGTTGAAAAATTATGAGTTAAGCAGTTTCCCGAAATTCTTTAAAAAGAAACGACCAGACTGTTTGGTAAGTGAGGAATGGTTGCATCAGGCAGGAGGTTGGAAAGACAGTGTGTCCGGGATGCGCGCGTATTGGAATTGGCTGGAGCTGCAAAAAGAGGGAGATGCGTCTAAAAAAGAGAAGCTATCAAGAAAGTTTACCCGAGGTTGGTGTATAGGAAGTAAAGAATTTAAAAAAGGCGTATTGGAGGAACTCAGGAAAAGAAAGCTGAGAAATGACAAAGCAGAAAGAAGCCTGGTTGAATTAAATGAAGCGAATTGGGAATTGTTATTGGAAAAAAGTTTAAAAGCCTTAAAGAAGAAAAAAGAAGATGTGGAAAAAGAGAAAAAATCGAGTGAGTGGAAAAAAGCAATCGGGTATTATTTGAAGAGTAAGAGTAGTGTAACCAACAGATTTCTGAGTGAACAATTGCAGATGGGAGACTTGTCAAACGTAAGTAGAGGCTGCCAGGAATACGGGAAAGGAAACTTGAAAAGATGTAAATATTGGAAAGCCTTACAAAAAGCATGAAGGACAATAAATTTAAATATAAAAAATACCAAAGATCAAAGCCTGACCCCTTTATGGTGGGCCCTTTATGGTGGGCTCCCTTTATGGTGGGGGACTCTTTATGAGAGCTCCTTTATGAGAGACCCCTTTATGCCTCCCTACAAATTTATTGGAAAATTATAATTCCATATTTCATATGATTTGTTAGAATCCTAATTATGAATAAAACTAATTTTTCTGTCGGACACAATCAATCGAGTGATTTTATTTTCACCTATAAGCATTTTCAGCATAGTGTAGCTGTAAATTATCTACTCAGTGCTGGAGGACTGGCCATGCCGGGCTATATTTTCGGATCACGTCATATGTATGAACATTTCTTTGAGGCTAACGAACGAAACAGACCTGCTTTAATTTATAAAGGCCTTGAGATTGGAATTTTTACGCCATATCTAAACGACCACATGAGAGAAAAGGGTGGATTAAGAGGGATCGCTTGTGATCTTCGTGATAGGCAAGGCACTGAGATTAGTCCAGGTGCGGAAGAAGTATGCAAACAACTTAGTAGTCTTAATCTTAGTGAGAGTGAGATTAAATACCTGGAAAAGGAAACCGCGGACTACGGCGTAATATTTGAAGATATCGCAAAATCAAAACTTCGTCGAAATGATTACAAAGGAGATGAAAAGTTTCATCAATTTTGGGATGAAACGAGAACATGGCGTTATGGTCTAATCGATGAAGCGGTAGCACTTTCAAGAGTTGAGCGAAAAGACGGTGGAAGAGATGATGGCCTTAAAGTTGCAAGAATAACAGAATTACTTGCCAAAGAGGTTCTGACTAAAACAACATCTTATGATAAAATGACAAAAGAAGAAAGGGATGGAACGTTTGGAACCGCTGCACTACTTGATAAAATACAAGACCTCCAAATGAAAGAGAATGTCGAAAGGTTTATGAAAATTGTGTGTCTCTTGTTTAACCAGGCTATATCGCAGGCTATGGATGCGAACCATAATTGGCCAGTTAAAGATGAAGATTTTTTCCGATTTTCAGAAATATCACCGCAGAATCAAATTGATCTCGAAAGCGATAAAGAATATTTTCAGGAGGAAATCGGTATTCCATCACCAACGGTTTTGGGATATTGTGACTCTTCAACATTAGGGAAAATCTATAATTTTGGAGAAGGTTATCGTGGGGCATTTAAAGAATGGTCTAATAGTACGGATGAAAGTATAGATGCAAACTTGATTGGTAATATAAAAGATAAGATTCATCATTACATGGAAAAAGTATGTAAACTACTTTCCCTTAGAGAAAATGATCATATACACGCAAAGCTTTGCGCTGATTTAACCAGTACCCCAAAAGTGAAATTTTTACTGACTAATTTATCCCTACCTCTAATTTCCGGTGCTACAGAATCTTTTATTAAGTTTGGAAGCCCGCGAGTACCGTCGAAATGTAAAGTAGGGATGCGAAAATCAATGGATGTAACGCTATTAAGTGAGCCTAAATCGATATTGTCTAAGGCTAGCTCATTTTTTAAATAGTTAGATATTCGATTTTTTGAGTACATATAAAAAAACCAAGGTATGAACCGAGGACATAGGTAACAGATTGTCTAAGGACATAGGTTACACATTCATGAGCAATTATGCCATGGAAAGAAAACAGCTTGCAGGGTTTGTAATCCACCTGCTAACTGAGCTATTAGGAATTTCCGAATAGCTGGATGGTATCCTTAATAGTGATTAAATATAATAATTAATAGGATGCTTAAATATGGGAGACACTACAAAAGAGATAATATTTTGTGTAACAGCAAACGTGCTAAAAGATATTCAGTGGGGCGAAGAGGGATCTAGTAAGAATGGTACTAAGAATTTTCAAGGTGGGGCCAAAGTGTCTATCATAGACTATTACCCAGATATATGTGAAAGAGTTGTGGTTGTCGGCCATCATCGAGACAATGGTCGATACATAGAACTCTCTATGGCAGTTAGGCATCTACATAATTTCAGGGTAACAGCCGTTTACAGCCATAAAGTTTTATCCTATATTCGGAATCGGTATAAGGATGAACGTCATTGCGACAAAACACGCGCTAAACAAATCTGTGAATCAGTGAAGGAATGGGCAGAGACAGAGCGGGAAAAAAGAGACAACTCCAAGTCGACACGCTAACTTTGCATCCATAAAAAAAATAACACGTCCCAAACAATGCTTTCATGCCAAGCTCATCATATTTGTTAACACCAAGTGGTGTGATGATAGCCTCGTCTCTTATAAGAGCTTTTAGAAATATATTACTATATCAGAAACTAACATTAGTAATCTTAAATTTTCGGGATACCTTTTGAAGAATGCCATACTCTGACAATTTCAATAATTTTTTCATCCATTCTCAACCTATAAACAATTCTATAAGGACTTCTGATTAGCTCTCGAATCATTGGATTATGAAATTCTGGAACTACTCTACCAGAATCAGGAAATACAACTAACTGATCGACCTTTTCAATAATTTTATCTTCAAATTGCTCAACAATAATTGGATCTACATCTGCAGTATATTCAACTAGTGGTGTCCACCAAACAGTCTATAACTTATAATTTTTTTGTATTTATTGTAGGGCCTCCGCGACTCGACTGAGCTCGCCGTAGTCTTGTCGGAGTGCCTTTAATTGCTGAGTCTACGGACAAGGCATCGAACAAGTT